>DAOQWY010000006.1 GCA_035342335.1 Bacteroidales bacterium | reverse complement strand
AAGTGGTATCATTTACGGCTATTTGCCGGTATCAGTTTAGATCGGGATTAAAAAGAGAGCATAAGTAACGTAAACACGGATGGCCGGCCGGCTTAGAATTTTATTCAATGGGGATAATTGAGGGGCAATGGTCATTTTCAACAGAAATCCTTCATTGGCATCCGACTGGCTGGTGTAGTCGAATCCGAATTCACCCACGATGGATACATACCTGCTCAGGTGATAGGATGGCCGTAACCCGGCCGAATACCAATTCAGTTTATTGGTGGGCGACTGACTGTTGTCGAGGTTCTGGTAAAGCAATAAGCCCAGCAACGAAACCTTTTCACTTATGTCAATCTGCAGGTCATTCAGCACCCTGAATCTCCTGAATTTACTCACCTCCAGGGGAATCCCGGCAACGGGAACAATGCCCACGGGTTGTTCTATAATCGCTTTATAGTTTTGAGCGGCTCCGGTCCCGTAAAACAGGTTCAGCCGGTTTCTTCCTCCCCGGAACGGCACTTCGTGAAACAAACCCAATGACCAGCCATCGCTGCTTTCAATAGTATAATTCCCCTGACTGGTAACCAGTGAATCCCCGTTGAACATTGACCAGTCGAACGTCATTCCTAAATTGCCCGGACCAACAGGAATGTCATATAAACTAAAATCCAGGGTTGCTTTATTAAATACAAATTCATTTTCGGGATAAACGCTGCCGCTTGAGCTTAGCTGGTCGATGGAACCTCCCAAAAACGCTGCCGACAGTTTGATCTCCTTTCCCAGCACCAGATCTTCAAATCCGCCGCCAAATCCGCTCATGTCGCGGTACCAGTAATCTATCATATGAGCATCATGTCGGTCGTAAAAACGCTGACCTGCCCAATAGGCCAGCTCTTTCCGTTTCTTGTGGATCCCCGTCATTCTTACATAGGCCTCCCGTACCGAGGTTGTGGTCACAAAGGCATTGCTTTTACTTGTCGGGGTAACAAAGGCCAGTCGTAAGTTTGTTTCGAACCGGGCTTTATTCTCATCTGTGGTTGCATACCGAAAGAGTGCTTCAATATATGCCTCGGCTTCATTACCCAGCCGGTATTTAGCTTCGGCGTTGGGTGCTTTAAAAAAATCAAGGGGGCCACCCTGTCCGTCCAGCCCGAATCCCGATCGGAAATAGCCGTAAAATCCGAAATTATCGGCGTTTTGTGCCAGTGAAGCAGTACTGATGATGAGAAATAATGAAATAAAACAGATCCCGGGTGATTTCATGAAATACGGTTTAGATCAGCCTTATTCAAATGGTGAGAATTTAGTATCCATTATATCAATTGTCTGGTTGAATACACACAATTTGCTTTTTGATGTATCGGGTATTGGTGGTAAAATCTCTTTGCGGGTCCTTATTCAAAGATGTAGTAATATACGGTAAATATACTAGAAATCAGGAAAATATATTCGCCCTGTTCAGTTTATTTATTCATACATGATGACCATTGACATTCCCGCTTCGATCACCACTCCGGATGTCGTTGAGACTTCGTTGGGCACAGTGCGATTCTTCGATAGGTTCCCCGATTCGGCGACCGACCAAAAGGTATATGACAACCTTGACTTTCAACGCGGGGTGCAGGCGTTTCTCACCGAGTTAACGTCTGCCTATGCCTCCAAACAAAACTGCGAAGGATTTCTGGTCGGTGATTGTCTACGATCCACAGACCCGATCGCTGCTACAGACGGACCAGCAGTACCCCGGTTCCAACAGCCAGAAAACGGGCCTTATCTTCAATCCAGTCTTTCAAGATCATTCAATTTCCAGGTTTTATCCATCAGGTCCTCCAGTGGGCCGTAAAACCTGAAGACCAAAAAGAAGCCTTTTTCCGGATGGGTAGGGACCCAGTTATTTTCTTTTCCTTCGGGTGCTTTCGGACCGAAATACACATCAACCGATCCATCGGCATTCACCTGCGGACCGGTGCGGTTACCGATCGACTTATTCATGTTGCCACCGGCATCGAGCAAACTCCGGGTGGCCGGATCATAGGCCGTAACAGCCCAAAAATTCTTTGCCGGTACCCCGGGTGAGACATGTAATTTATATTTTTTACTTCCATCCAGGTATAGGCCGTTGTTATCCCGGAATGTGGTCACGTAAGCTGCTCCCGCACCCGGGGTTGTTGAGATCAGGTTGGGAGAGACCACCACACCGGAGTAGTGCCAGCGAATGCGGGCATCGATGTCGGCTACACCATCACGAACAAACGTAGTATTGTACAAAAACATGTTTTCCCAGTGCCGGTCGGGCCAATAGGGGCTGTCGGGAGAGCGGGAGTCAAACACGATGGCCCTGCACATGGCCGCTCCAAGTTTTGCGCCCTGATCAAGTATGCGATGCATGCGTTCATCGGGATGAAAGGGCTGTCCCTGAACAATGCCTAGCGTAGCCAGTCGGCCTAATTGCTCATCCCCAAACAGTTCTTTCGGTTCATACTGTATAATTTCAGTCAGCATTTCAAATGCGGAACCATCTTCCGGGACAAGGGAATTCAATCCCATTCCGTTGGTGTTGATGTAATTCCCATGGCGCAGTCCGGTGGCAAGGGGATAAATTTTCAGATTTTGCCTGAAAAAGTCAACAGCTTCTTCTCCGGTGCCGATATCACCCCAGCCGCGCATCATGATAAACACCCTGTAACTGGGCGATTTTACCTCGAAGTATCCCTCCGGAATAGTGCCGCTGTAACCAGGAGGCAGGAAGAGATAATTCCCTCCTTTTCCTTTGTCAGGCCCGACAAAACCAAAATCAACCAGGAATTTATAAGCTGCATCGTTTGCTGTTCCAAACATGCCTGGCGGAATTTCCACCACCGTTGCACCATCAATTTTCAGGTCCAGCGAACCCGATGCATAAACGGTGGAATTATTGCCTGTCAGGACAAGTTCGCTTGGCATAAGACCAGGTCCCGGCGCCACCCCTATATCCGATGCGCTTTTAAATCCAAAGTCACGGATCTGCCCTTTTACGCAGGCATAGACTGAAAGCGCGGGTTGAAAATCAAGGTAAGCCTGCGTGGCTCTTTGCAGATCCAGTTCATCATATATCTTTTGTGCAGTTTCTTCCGTGGGGTAAGCTTCCAGCTCAAACTTCAGGGTACCGAAACTGGTCTCCATCAAAGACGGGGCTGGTTTGAAATCTTCATTGGTCTGCTTTTTACCGGCCGTCTGATAGAGATTTTGCATTGTCGCATCCACCTGGGCAGATGCGGGGAAAAAAATAACTACTATCAGCCAGCTGATCAGCATGGATTTCAATAACGATGTTGATTTCATCTTTTGTTTTTTTGATTATAAATAAAACCTGTCATTAAACCAGATAGCTTTATATGGGTAAATGCTTGGATAAAGGTCTACAAATATATAGCGTGTAAAATGAATTTCTTTGAAAAGTGGATAAATTAAAAAACTCGTTGGAAAATGTTGGCATGTCGTTTCTAATTGGATATATTTGGATAGTCATTCTGATAAATAATTACACATCACTTGTAAATCGTCAGCATAATGTTAAATAGTAAGTTATAACTTTAAGATGTGGTTTGCTGCACGCGTGGGATGGATTGACCACCCTGCTCAGCTCTGTCCAATAAGGTACTGAAACTTGTTTTTTGTTATAGCCTATCTGGTCTATCAATTATTTAAAAGGAGGTCTTAAATGGTAAAAAAGAATAATTTGTCTAAGATTGCTGAAGGCGTGTTCGTTCTGACGCTTTCCGCAACTATGGCAACGGTGAATGCACAGCAGGTCAGGCATAAGATGACCACCGAAATTCCAGCTTCGATCACCACCCCGGATGTCGTTGAGACTTCGTTGGGCACAGTGCGACTCTTCAATGGGTTCCCCGATTCAAAGACAGTTCAGAAGATCTATGACAACCTTGACTTTCAACGCGGGGTGCAGGCGTTTCTCACCGAGTTACCGTCTGCCTATGCCTCCAAACAAAGCTGCGAAGGATTTCTGGTCGGTGATTGTCTACGATCCACAGACCCGATCGCTGCTACAGACGGACCAGCAGTACCCCGGTTCCAACAGCCAGAAAACGGGCCTTATCTTCAATCCAGACGGATCGGTAGATATTTATTTCGGCCCTGGACCACCTCCCGGCAAAGAGAATAACTGGATCCAGACAATCCCCGGTAAAGGGTGGTGTACAATACTCCGTCTTTACGGTCCGCTCGAATCCTGGTTCGACAAGACCTGGCGGCCGGGTGAAATTGAGTTGATGAAATAAATCAAACAAATTTTATAATGAAAATAATCAAATTTTTAATTCTTGTATCTGTAGCATTCATAGGATTCAGTTGTTCGCAATCATCCTTCCACAATGCTCAAAATGCCAGTGATCCCCTTGATCAGTGGAATGAAGGCCCGGCAAAAACGTCCATTTTAAATTTCATTAAAACAGTCACCGATGAAACCAATCCGAATTTTATTCCTATACCAGACCGTGTGGCCGTTTTTGATATGGATGGAACCTTTTTGCTGGAAAAACCCAACCCGGTAAATTTTGATGTTATCATCAGATGGATGGTCCAGCAAATGTCCGGCAACCCGGCGCTAAGTCAGAAACAACCCTACAAGGCCATTTATGAAGAGGACTGGGCATATTTTGACACGCTCGGCTATTTTGGAGATGATGGGCTCTACAGTATTTTGCTTAAGGCTACTGATGGTTACACTGAAGACCAATACAGGGACGCCATCCTTAAATATTTTAATGTGGTTGCTGACAAACGGTTTAATAAACCATACGATCAACTGGTTTATGTTCCTATGGTACAATTGATCCAATTACTGCAGGATAAACAGTTCGAGGTTTTTATCGTTTCGGGTTCAGATCCACAGTTTACACGCGCCTTTTGTGAAGAGGCAGCTAATATTCCAGCTCAAAATGTCATTGGCTCAACCGTGTTGACCAAATGGGTCGAAACCGATACAGGATCCTATTTTATCAGGGTGCGCGAATTTGTGGAACCTATTAACGATGAAGCCGGCAAACCGGTTAATATCCTCAATAAAATCGGCAAGGTTCCAGTGATCGCTGTTGGAAATTCAGCCGGCGACTATCACATGCTTGAGTACAGTAAAAATGTCCCCTTTAGCTTGCAGATGATCGTAAACCATGATGATTCGGTAAGGGAATATGATTACGAGGCTGAAAAGATGAAAAAGCTATGTCAGGACAATGGATGGCAGGAGATCAGTATGAAAAAGGATTTTAAAGTGATTTTCAGCGATTAACGCATGAAAAAAGCCCGTGGCGATAACCATCGGGCTTTTTTGCCACGCCCCTTACTTACGTAAGTTGCAAACGGATGACTTCCTATACCGCTCAGCTTTTCTTAAGGCGAGCCAGCCTTCCCCGGGTTTTTGCACCCAGAAATCCACCTATTATTATTCCAAGAAGTACCGAGAGGCCCCAGTCTGTCCAGGTGAAAAATTCCGTCGCCTGTATAAATGTCCAGGTCCCGTATGGAATCAGGAGGAATGAATTGGTAAGAAGTCCTGGATTGTACGAAGGTTTTTTCCCCTGGAAAAAATAGTATGCATCACGTTGTTTATGGCAAGCTCGAACCATATCATCGAAAATCCTACCCAGGGAGCAATGTTGGCCAGAATGGCTCCGATAATGATGATGGGCCAGGCAATGATTATGTTTACCTGGAAAACATAGCCTTCGTCCAGGGGAAATTCAGGATCCGTACCCGAGCCCAGACGGGTCTTAAGGTTAGCAAATTCTTTGAAACTGAGAGGTGAAAGGACATACTCTTCCGCCTCGTGAAACATCAGCAGAGGCAGGTGAAGCCATAACAACCATTGAAAAGGCGCCATGTCAGGCCTGAGCCACACCAGGACCACAATCAGGGCCGGTGCAATAATAAGCGTGGCACTCTGCCACAGAAAGACGCCAAGCTATAACAAATTCCATCGAATATCGAATATCGTTCAATCGGTTAATCGGATATCAAAAAAGCCCATCGGCTTTCGCCGTGGGCTTTTTTTTTTCCGCTCCCCTTAATGCTCAAAGTTGCATCCAGATGACTTTTGCTCTGTAGATATAAAGTGTTCATATTGTGAATCTCCTATTTATCAAGAACCTTGGAGTAACGGTCTTTATGTCCTAAACCGACTCATCATGCACGATAATCAGTTGGTGGTTGAAACTATTCCGACCCCATAAAAAATAATTAACCGGTTTGCTGTTCGTCAACAATCTTCATCTGGGGATGGTCAATTCAAATCGGCCGAGGAGTGGTTAGTTTGTTATGCCTGACCAGCTACTTGCAAATCGATCATTTTAAACCATCCAACTTCTTGACATTCACCCCTTTTTCACTATATTTGAACATTCTTAAGGGATTTTATTGTCCTTGACGATTTGATTAATCTCACACTACCCATTACTGCCATTCTTCTATACCGCATGGGTAGTAATCTCTTATCTGGTAATATTATGCAATTAAGCTAAGATGATATGGGGTACATTTAAAACCATTCCAATGAAGAGGTTCTATATCCTTATAATTGCGCTGCTTATAATTAGCGGCGTAAAGCCACAGTCTAAACAGCCTTGTTCGTCCTGTCTGCCAGAAGGCATTACATTTTCCACGCAAGCGCAGATTGACAGTTTCCAGATAAATTATCCCGACTGTTCAGAAATTGAGGGCGAAGTTCATATCATGGGCGACGATATAACTGATTTGAATGGATTAAGCGCATTGACTTCCATTAATAGTCTCATAATTAAAGGTAACTATTCACTGAAAAGTTTAACGGGACTTGAGAATGTAAATTCCATCGGCGCTTACTTGAACATTTCCAGCAACTTTTCCCTTGCCAATCTGACTGGTTTAGAAAACCTGACTTCCGTAGCTGGTCCTCTTGAAATTACGGGTAACAATGCTTGATCAATTTAACGGGTCTGGAGAACCTGACTTCCATTGGAGGGGGACTTCTTATATATTGGAATGATTCCCTGGCCAGTCTTACGGAATTGAAGAGCCTGTCTTCCATCGGGAGTGATCTTTGGATTCAGGATAACCATTCTTTATCCACCTGTGATGCGGAATGGCTTTGTGAATACTTATCGAATCCCAGTGGTCGGGTAATTATAATAGGCAACGAAATTGGCTGCTTAAGTGTGGTTGATGTCGGAATGGCCTGCGGGGCTCTACCTTACCTGCCCTATGGCAATTATTCTTTTCTTTCACAAGCCGATATCGATAATTTTCAAACCATTTTTCCTGATTGCACGGAACTCGAGGGCAATGTTAGCATCATCGGTAATGACATTGCCAACTTAAATGGCTTAAACGGAGTGGCTTCAATCGGGGGGAGTCTTGGGATAGCTATGACTAATTCCCTGACAAGTTTGACGGGATTGGAGAACCTAGTTTCCGTAGGAAGTGGACTTTGGATTAATGAAAATGCTGACCTGGCCAGCTTAGACGGATTGGGAAAGCTAACTTCAATAACAGCATCTTATTTGCTTTGGGAAAATGATATCCTGACCAGTTTGATTGGACTAGATAACCAGGCTTCCATTGGTGGTAGCCTGGTTATTGGAAAAATATTTCCTCCATTCGGTGGAGGAAATCCCGCCCTGATCAATTTAACAGGCCTGGAAAGCCTAATTTCTTTAGGGGCTGATCTGTTGATCCGCGATAACCCTAACCTGAAGGATATAACGGGACTGGATAATATAATTGCTGGCTCAATCCTTAACTTGTTTGTTTATGAAAACGATTCTTTATCTAATTGTGATATAAAAGGCATTTGTGATTATCTGGCAAGTCCGAACGGAACGATTGAAATCCACCATAATAAAACTGGATGCAACAGCCGAGAAGAAATCCATCAGGCTTGCACATTTGGATTGGACGAAAATAGCGCAACAGAAAGCCACATCAATAATTTCACCAATCCCACATCCAAAACAATCACCATCTTAATGCCCACCATGCCTGACAAGAACACATTTATGACCATTTATAACATTAACGGTCAGGGACTCCTATTGAGACAGATAAAAGAAAAACAAACGGTGGTGGATGTGTCGGGATTGACTACGGGGATTTATATTGTACGGGTGGTTGATGATAATGGCGTGAAGGCGGGGAAGTTTGTGAAAAATTAAAGAAACCCAGCAAAGAAAAGTTCAAAATCCAACGAATTTTATCAGATTCGGGCTTGTTTCTGGCAACACAATAAAAAAACCACTTACAAAAAGTATATAAGTGGTTGATTTTGTGAGCTCCCCTAATTTATGGATTATCGAACTTCTTCAGCCCCCTCCCAACCATGAACGGGTTTAAAGTTCAAACTGATAATTGCAAAGTTTAAGTTAAAGGCCAAAGTTGTTTAGTTAAATTACTATGTTCAATATTCAATCGATCAATGACTCAATCGTACAATGAAACAACTGAAATCAGATTGAAACATTGTAAAAGCGAATCTTTTCATGTATCTTTGAAAAGGTCAAAAATCCCTAATAGTATAAGTATGCAAGATCAGGACAATAGGGAGGGCGAACGCCGTAATGTAACGGTCATGTTTGCCGACATCTCTGGCTTTACCAGTATATCGGAAAGGATGGATCCGGAAGAAATGATTTTGATCATCAACGAATGTTTCAGGAGCATGGGTGAATTAGTGGAAGCTAATGGAGGGACGATCGATAAGTACATCGGTGATTGCATCATGGCCATTTTTGGTGCACCAGCAGCAATAGAAGAAGCCCCTCGAAACGCTTTGAATGCAGCTATAGAGATCTGTAACTGGATGGATGACTACAACGAAACGAAAAGCCACGGGAACACATTGGGAGTGCATATAGGCATCAACTCGGGAATGGTGATCGCCGGTCCCGTGGGATCAGGTGACAAAAAAGAATACACCGTAATGGGTGATACGGTTAATGTAGCATCTCGTTTAAAAGATGTTTCACATAGCGGTCAGATCTTTGTCGGCCATGAAACTTACAGGTATACCAGTCAATATTTTAGCTTCTTGGAACTTGAGCCTTTAAAATTAAAAGGAAAGGAAATGCAGGTTAGAGCCTGGAGCCTGGTTTCGCGGAAAGAAAAAGTCCATCGCGCATCATTGTTTCTGGGAAGAAACTTAGGATCGGTCATGGTTGGCAGGCAATGGGAATTCGATCAACTCATGCTTGGGTTGATGAAGCTGGTTAATGGTGAAGGAGGCATTATCAACGTGATCGGAGAAGCCGGGATCGGAAAATCACGATTGATCGCAGAACTTCGCAATAAGGATGATATCCATAGGGTAACCTTTATGGAAGGCAGAGCCTTATCGTTCGGTAGGAACCTGTCATTTTATCCTATCAAAGATGTCATTAAAAGCTGGGCGAAAATAAACGAGAACGATAGCGATAAACAAGCCTATTATAAACTCAAGGATCATACTAAAAAGTTACTCGCAGATAATGCAGAAGAGATCTTCCCGTTTATCGCCACAATGATGGGTATGCAGCTTAATGAGGAGGACAGTGCCAGGACAAAAGGTATTGAAGGGAAATCACTGGAAGGGCTTATCCTGAAAAGCATGGATACCCTGATCGTTAAATCTTCGCAGCAAAAACCCATAGTTATCGTAATGGAAGATATTCATTGGGCTGACAACTCTTCCATAGATCTTCTGGAATCACTGTTCAGGCTGTCTGAGCAATACCCTGTCTTATTTATAAACCTGATGAGGCCTGGTTACGAGGAGACCGGTAAACGAATACTTCAAGCAATCCGGTCAAGGTATCCTGACAGAAATAAGGAGATCATACTTAAGGTACTAAACAATGACGACAGCGATCATTTAATCAGAAACCTTATTAAAATGCAGGGATTTCCCGGCAAAGTTAAAAACGACATTATCAAGCAAACTGGGGGAAATCCATTTTTTATCGAGGAGATCATCCGCTCGTTTATCGATGAGGGTGTGATCCAGCAAAAAGGTGATTCCTTGTTTGTCAATGATAAGATCAATTCCATAAAGGTTCCTACAACCGTTATGGATGTCCTGATGGCCAGGATAGATCGACTGGATGAGGATAGCAGGTCCCTTCTCAAGGTTGCATCGGTAATTGGCCGGAATTTTTATTACAGGATACTCCGACGCATAAACGAAGACCGGGAAGATGTTGATAGCCTGCTGAATCATCTTGAAGATGTCCAATTCATTCGCATGCTGGAGGACAAGGCTGAAATCCAGTATATTTTCAGACATGCACTGGCACAGGAGGCGGCCTACTCATCCATCCTGCAAACAAAGAGAAAACAATTGCACATGCAGACGGCAAAAGCCATTGAATCCATTTTCTCTGAAAAGCTGCCCGAGTTTTATGGGATGCTTGCCATGCATTACAGTAAAGCAGAAGATTTTCCCAAAGCAGAAGAGTATCTGTTAAAAGCCGGTGAGGCGGCCATCAAAACATCAGCCTCCAGTGAAGCGGTACATTATTTTAGTGAAGCCCTCGAATTATATTCCAAACTTCATAGCGATCAAGCAGACCCGCATAAGGTCGTACAGATGGAAATCGCCATAGGAACCGCACATGTTAACAAGGGACAATTGGGAGAAGCTCTTCCTTATTACAGGAAAGCCATGGCTTACTATGGCATAAAATTAAATGACAGTACTTTATCTCTGGTATACATGCTGCTTTCCAGTACAGTGAATTTAATCGTTGGCATGAACTTCCCCTCACTCATTTTTAATAAAATACCCGATCGCAAAGAGAGGGAGATAATTGAGCTACATAACAAGCTATCTTCAGTCAGTGCATTCGAAAGTGATAAAATGGTAGGAGTAATGTCTTTTTGGGCGCTGCGAAAAATGATGCGGTATGACCCGGGAAAATGCAATGAAGCTGCACAAATAATGCTTATGTCTTTTTCATTGTATTCATATATCGGCATTTCAGGTAAACTACACAGGAAGGCCCTGAAGTTAATCAAAGGAAAACTGGACCAGGGCAACGTGAGAACAATGATCAATTACGAAGCTTCCAGGGCCATCAACAGCCGGTTCGAAGGGAAATGGAATGATCAGGATTATGATACCGAACTGGTAAACAATTGCCTCAGATTGGGTATAACCTGGGAAACCAGCACTTATATCCTTATGGTTTTCTTTACGGATATCGCCCGTGGAAAATTTGAGGAATCGGAAAGGAAAATAGATAAACTTGCCGAGATAGGCAGGGAATTTGATTATAACCTGGCTGTAAGCTGGCATTTGATCACTGCTGCCAGGCTTAATTTGATCAGGAGGAACCTCGACCAGGCAATGAGTTTTGTCAATCAACATATCGCATATAGTAAAAAGATCAATGATCTTCCTCCAATTTATTGGGGCTATTCCACCAAAGCCATGATCCAGGTCCTGTCACGTGATCTGGATGGAGCGGAAGAATCGCTCCAATCAGCCAGGAATTACCCCCAGGGCAGTAAGCTTAGGGTATACAGCACAATATATGTTACTGCCCGCTTTGTGATCGACCTACTCAGGTTGGAAGATGCAGTTTCGTCGAAAAGAGACAAAGATTTTGGTAAACTTAACACGAATGCCCGGAGGTCAGGAAAACAAGCATTAAAAGACGCTGCGGTATTGTCAGATAACCGTATTGAGAATTACCGCCACATGGGTACGTACTATTGGCTGATAGGCAAGCAGAAAAAGGCTTTGAAATGGTGGAACAAAGCTGTAAAAATAGGTGAAGAATATCAAGCTATGCCTGAGCTGGCAAGGGTATACCTGGAAGCAGGCAAGCGGATGGCCAGAGACAAGGCAAGGTTTAAATTGATAAGCGGCAAAACGCCCGTTGAATGTTTGGAAAGAGCAGCTTCTATATTTAAGCAATATCATCTTTCCCGGGACCTGGAAGAGATGCAGAAAGCCAGCCTGCACCGTGTATAAATAAGGCGGCCTTATGATCATTGCCTTTTGATCGACGGCTAAAAGCATATAAAATTATTGAAATAATCGGCTAAATAAAAAACGATCATCGAACCCACTCCGAAAATGTCTTTATCTCAGCAATGGTCAATAAAATCAAGGATTTTGAAAAAGGTAAAATAGAAAAAGCTGACATTTCTGCCAGCTTGTCCCGTTTGGCTCCCCGACCTGGACTCGAACCAGGGACCTACTGATTAACAGTCAGTCGCTCTAACCGGCTGAGCTATCGGGGAAGGAGATCCCGGTCTTGATCCGGAATTTCAAAAAGTGGTGCAAAATTAAAGATTAATTTCGAATTAGCAATACCTTTGCCGCAAAAAGCTACAGGCTACAAGTGATGATAC
This sequence comes from Bacteroidales bacterium, assembly GCA_035342335.1. NCBI lineage: Bacteria > Pseudomonadati > Bacteroidota > Bacteroidia > Bacteroidales > Bacteroidales bacterium. The sequence goes on along the minus strand of DAOQWY010000006.1, from coordinate 159,484 downwards.
AACAATAAATATCTTTAGACTAAAAGCTTGTGGCTTGCAGCTTATAGCAAATAAACCCAATGCCAAAGGTTCTCGGTATCGGCAACGCCCTCGTCGACATCATCATCACCCTGGAAGATGATCACTTGCTGAAAGAATTTAAGCTTCCCAAAGGAAGCATGCAACTGGTCGACAGGGGATTCTCCGACCATATCCTCAACGAAACCGGTTCGCTCCGGAAAACCATCGCCTCAGGGGGCTCCTGTGCAAATACCATCCACGGTCTGGCCAGCCTCGGTGTGGAAACCGGATTCATCGGAAAAATATCCCACGACGAGTTCGGCACATTCTTCCTGGATGACCTGCGATCAAAAAAGATCCGGCCATTCCTGTTCTTCAGCCAAACCGAAACCGGACGGGCCATCTCCCTGGTGAGCCCCGACAAAGAACGGACGTTTGCCACTTTTCTCGGTGCCGCAATGGATCTGACTCCGGATAACCTGGTCCCGAACCTTTTCAACGGATACGATATTGTCCACTTCGAGGGCTATCTCGTCCAAAACCACGCCCTGCTCCTGAAAGCGATGGAACTGGCCAGACAAAACCAGATGAAGATTTCGCTCGACCTTGCCAGTTATAACGTCGTGGAAGAAAACCATGATTTCCTTATCAGCGTGGTCAACGACTATGTGGACATACTGTTTGCCAATGAAGACGAAGCAAAGGCCTTCACAGGACTGCTTCCGCAGGATGCCCTGGACAAAATGGCACAGGGGTGCGATGTGGCCGTGGTAAAAATGGGAAAACTTGGCTCCTGGATCCGGTGTTCCGATGAAGTTATCCCCATCCAGCCCAACCGGGTCGACATCCGGGACACGACCGGCGCCGGAGACCTCTACGCCGCCGGATTCCTGTTCGGCTTTGTCAACCGCCTGCCGCTCGAAAAATGCGGCCAGATCGCCGCCTACCTCGCCTCAAAAGTCATCGAAACCGAAGGCGCAAAGATTCCGGAAAATAAATGGAAGGAGATACGGAAAACCGTGGAAGGGATGTGAAACATTTATCCCTTCTCTTTGTTTTTTTATTCCCGCCTTTTTCATAATTTTGCAGCCTTTTGAAAATCAAGTAATCAAATCATCAATCTGTTTTTTGCAATGAAAGTCTATCAAACCAATGAAATCAGGAACATCGCCATCATAGGTGGAGCAAAATCCGGGAAAACTACCCTGGCTGAAGATATGCTTTTCGAAGGCCAGAAGATCAACCGAAGGGGTAGCATCGAGGACAGGAATACAGTATCGGATTATCGTGAAATTGAACTGGAGAGACAAAATTCGGTCTTTGCCACCGTGCTTTTCACGGAATACAACGGGAAAAAGATCAATATCCTGGACACGCCCGGTTTTGATGATTTCGTTGGCGAGGTGGTCACCTCCCTTGTCCCCGCAGATACCGCCATCATGGTGGTGAATGCGCAAACGGGTGTGGAAGTTGGAACGGTCGTGACCTGGAAATGGGCCGAGAAGTTCAGCAAACCGGTCATCCTGGCCATCAACCACCTGGAACACGAGAATTCCAATTTCGATGAAACCGTTGCACAGCTTAAACAACGCTATGGCGGAGGGATCACGGTCTGCCAGTACCCGCTGCATCCGGGTCATGAATTCAACTCGGTGATCGACCTGCTGAAAATGAAACTGCTCAAATTCAAAGATGGCGGGGGACAACCTGAAATCCTTGACATTCCCGACAGTGAAAAAGCAAAAGCGGAAGAACTGCAGGGCAAACTGATCGAAGATCTGGCTTCCAGCGACGAATCCCTGATGGAAACTTTCTTCGAAAACGGAACCCTGACAGAAGAAGAGATGCAAAAAGGTCTTCAGATCGGACTAAAAAACAGAGGCATCTTCCCGGTTTTCTGCATCAATGCCAAGCACAACATGGGCGTGGAGCGCCTGCTGGATTTCATTTCACTGAATGTCCCGGCCCCCAACGAGATCCATCAGGTGAAAACCAAAGACAAAAAGACACTCACCTGTAATCCGGGTGACCCCGCAAGCGCATTTATTTTTAAAACCGTTATCGAACCCCATCTCGGTGAGGTTTCGTTCTTTAAGGTCTACAGCGGTGAGATCACAGAAGCCATGGATATGGTGAATGCCAATACAAACACCAAGGAACGGCTCTCCCAGCTGTTTGCCTTCCAGGGGAAAAACAGGGAAAAAGTGGATAAGCTGATGGCCGGCGATATTGGCGCCACCATCAAACTTAAAAATACACCCACGAACACAACGCTCAACTCTCCCCAGAATGCCGACGATATCATTAAACCGATCACCCTTCCCGATCCCAAGTTCAGAACGGCAGTCAAGGCCAAAAATTCGGCAGACGACGAAAAGCTGGGTGTGGCGCTGAATGAGTTAAAGAAGGTGGATCTCACGCTGAAGGGCGGTTATTACAAGGAACTGAGACAGCTCATCATGGAAGGACAGGGAGAACTTCATCTGAACATCGTTAAATGGCATCTTGAGAACCAGTATAAGATCCCGATCAACTTCATGGCGCCCAAAATCCCCTACAGGGAGACGATTACCAAAGTGGCGCAGGCCGCCTATCAGCATAAGAAACAATCTGGAGGCGCTGGGCAGTTCGGGGAGATCAGCATCGTGATCGAACCACACACCGAAGGAATGCCTGAACCATCCAAATATAAAGTCAGGCAAACCATGCGTAAATCTTCGGTCACCCCGCTTTCCATTCAGAAAGGAGATACCGAAGTAGCTGTCACGGTCAGGGGAAAGGACGAAATTCCGCTTGACTGGGGAGGCAAACTGGTATTCTACAACTGCATCGTTGGAGGTGCAATCGATGCGCGATTCCTGCCTGCCGTGCTCAAAGGTGTCATGGAACGCATGGAAGAAGGCCCGCTGACAGGATCCTATGCCCGCGACATCCGCGTGTGTGTCTATGACGGGAAAATGCATCCTGTCGACTCGAATGAAATCTCGTTCAAGCTGGCGGGAAAAGCTTCGTTCAGCATGGCCTTCAAGGAAGCCGGCCCCAAGATCCTCGAACCCGTTTACGATGTGGAGGTCATTGTCCCCGAAGATAAGATGGGTAACGTAATGACCGACCTCCAGGGCCGCCGCGCCGTCATCATGGGGATGGAACACGGAACCATCCGCGCCCGCGTGCCCCTGGCAGAAATGCTCCGCTACTCAACAGCCCTGAGCTCCCTGACCAGCGGCTGGGCGACGTACAACATGAAATTTGCGGAGTACGCTCCCGTACCCACCGATATCCAGGAAAAACTGCTGAAGGAATACGAAGAACAGGCGAAAGAGGAAGAGTGAAAGATATCTGATGAACGATTAATCGATATTTGATTTCTGATTGAATTTTTGATTTTTGCTCTTTATAATTTGATCTTAAATACAAAGAGCAATGAGCCTTGAATAATCCTCCTCGGATAATTTATGATAATTCCCGCCTACCTGGTTATGGATCATCACCTGAAGGATCTCCTTCTTTTTATCCGGTCCGATGCCCACCTGCGACAGCCTGACCGGGCAGCCAAGCGAAGTGAAGAACGCTTCAAGCTCAGCAATGGTTGCCTCCGGCGTGGCCACACCAAACACTTTCTTGCCTAAAAAGGCAATCCTGTCGGGAATCCGATCCTTGTGAAGCTTTAACCAGGCAGGAAAACCGATCGTCAGGGTGGCACCGTGGGGTATGTCGTACAGTAACGACAGCACATGCCCGATGGCATGGACGCCCCAGTCGCCTGCATTCTTCCGGCCGTTCATGGTCATGATCTTATTCAGGGCCGCCGTGGCAGCATACATGATCCGCGCCCGAAGATCGTAGTCATCCAGATGATCCAGCAACGACGGACCATATTCAATGGCCTCCTGCAGGATCGAAAATACAAACCGGTCCGACAGCGACGCATCTCCGTCATCAAAATACGCCTCCAGGCAATGGGCCATCAGGTCAGCAATGCCATAGGCCGTATAGTTCCTGGGAACAGAATACGTATAGGCCGGATCCAGAAAGGAATGACGGGGATACATCAAATCAACACCCCCGCCCAGCTTCTGCCGTTTGGCGTGATTCTGCACCACGGCAAACGGATTCATCTCTGTCCCGGTAGCTGCCAGGGTCAAAACAGCGATCAGGGGAACCGCCGTCACCGGCTTATAGCGTTTCGCATAAAAATCCCAGCCTGATCCGCTGTACGGGATCGTGATCGAGATCACTTTGCCGGAATCAATCACGCTTCCCCCGCCCACGGCCACAATGACATCCACCCGATGCTCCCTTCCCGCTGCGGCTGCCGCATCCACATCCTCAATAACGGGATTGGGACGGATGCCACCATACTTCCATACTGTCGCACCTACGGTGCTCAACTGATCCATAACCTGATCATAGATTCCATTTCGGGTAATGGATCCACCACCGTAAACCAATAAAACTTTGCTTCCGAACTCATTGACTGCTTTGCCCAATCCTTTGATCACCCCTTTTCCGAAATGCAGTTTTGTCGGATTATAGATTACGAAATTTTCCATAGAGATTTTGAATTTTGTGATTTAGATTTTTTCTGGTGCCTGGATTTTGGGATTTGCTATGACCCCACTTCCTAAACACTTTCCCTTCCTTACATCGTAAACAACTCCGAACTGGCCCGGTGCCACACCGGCAATCCTGGTCTCCGGTTCGATCCTGTACCACTCTCCCTCCTTCCATAACCGGCCCCGGGTAAATTCGGGTGTATGCCGGATCTTGAAGGTGATCTCAGCACCATCACCGGGTTCCTTAAAAGGATCCTCCGTGATGAAAAGAAAATCTTCCAGAAACACCTCTGTACTGTACTGGGAATCAGGATCGTATCCTTTCGAAACGTACAGGATGTTCTCGTCCGTGTCCTTTCCCACCACGAACCAGGGTCCCTGGCTCAGTCCGAGCCCTTTGCGCTGCCCGATGGTATGAAACCAGTATCCGCTGTGATGTCCAAGGATCCGGCCGGTTTCCAGTTCCACGATGGCGCCCTTCCGCTCACCGGTAAACTGCCGGATGAACTGGTTGTAATTGATCTTGCCCAGAAAACAGATGCCCTGGCTGTCGCGCCGGCTGGCACTGGGCAAATGCAACCTCGCAGCCATTTCCCTGACCTCTCTCTTCAGCATTCCCGACAGAGGAAACATAGCTTTGGATAATTGCTGGTAGGTGATCCTGCCCAGGAAATAGGTCTGGTCCTTTACCTGGTCCTTTGCCGTATGCAGCCAGTACAGTCCATCCTCCAGGATGACATCCGCATAGTGTCCCGTAGCGATCTTATCAAAGTCCTTCCCATAGCGGTCTTCAAAACTTCCGAACTTGATGAACCGGTTGCACATCACGTCAGGGTTCGGTGTCAGGCCTTTCTTTACCGCTGAAACGGTATACTGCACCACCCTGTCCCAGTACTCCCGGTGCAGATCGGCGATCTCGAACCGGCATCCATATTTCCGCGCTATCCAGGTTACGATCTCGATATCCTCTTCCGAAGGGCAGTCCATGAATCCGGGCTTGTCCTCCATACCGATCCGGATATAGAAAATCACCGGATCATATCCCTGTTCTTTCAGCATTGGAATGATCACCGAGCTGTCGACGCCTCCGGATACAAGTGCTGCAATGGTCATGGTGAAAGTATATGACCTCACCCCCTTGCGGGAGAGGTATCAAATTGCAAAAATAAACAGAAAACATGGCTCTCTGACGAGTCTGATCACCCCTTCCTCAGGGTGAACGAAAAGGTGGATCCCACACCGGGTGCACTCCTTACATTGACGACCTGGGTATGTGATTCAATGATGTGCTTGACAATGGCTAGTCCGAGACCTGAACCGCCGATGCTCCTGGAACGGCTTTTATCGATCCTGTAGAATCGCTCGAAGAGTCTGGGCAGATGACGGGCCTCGATGCCAATCCCATTGTCCGAAACTTCAACCAGGATGTTGTCGTCCATGTCATAATAGCTCACCTTGGTCCTTCCGCCGTCTTTTCCGTATTTTATTGAATTGTCAAGCAGGTTCATCAGAACGTGTGATATCTTTTCCCTGTCTGCGGTCACAAAGATCTCTGTTTCCCTTGTGACGCCATCCTGGAACGTAAAATGAACTCCGCCCTGTCTTGCTTTCTCCTCCAGAAGCTCAAAGGCTTCCCAGGTCAGCGCCACAATATTGAACCGCGAGAAGTCCAGTTTCACTTCCCCTGTTTCAAGCTGTGAAATGATCTCCAGGTCTTCAATGATGTTGATCATCCGTTCGATGTTTTTTTCGGCCTTCCGGAGATAGGACCGGTTGACTTCCGGATCGTCAAGTGCCCCATCCAGCAGGGTCAGAATATATCCCTGAATGCTAAAGATGGGTGTTTTCAGCTCGTGGGAGACATTTCCCATGAATTCCCGGCGGTAAACCTCCTGGTTCCTTAGAAAATCAAGCTCCTCCTTTCTTTTCAACGACCATTCCCTCACCTCCTGGTTGACTTTGTCGATGTGGTCCTCCGTCAGGTTAACCTTGATGCCTTTTTCTTCCCTGGTAAGCTTGAGGTTATGGATCGTTTTGTATACGAGCTTGATCCGGTCATGGATGGTGATCTTCAGAATGGAATGAAAAACAGCAAAGGCAGTAAGAAAAACAGCTGCCCCGGAAATAACAAACAGAATCCAGTCAAAATGCCTGGCGATTAAAAGTGAAACGGTTACGTAAACAATGCCATAACCCAACAGAACGGAAGCAGAACCGAGAAGAAGATGATGATATGGCCTGGATGACTTCATCCCTGATCATTCCTCATACTTGTAACCCACGCCCTTGATGGTCACAATGTTGGGGGAACATAGTTTTTCACGGATTTTTCTGATATAGACATCAATGGTCCGCTCTCCCACCAGCACGTCATTTCCCCAGACCTTGTTGTAGATTTCATCCCTTGTAAAGACACGGTTTGGCCTCGACACCAGCAGGCTTAGCACTTCAAACTCCTTCTTCGGCAAAACAAATGGCTGTCCCTTGTAAAACACCTTGTACTTCTCAAGGTCAATCACCATCTCCCCGGTCCCGATAACGGAGGATTTCCTGTCGCCTGGTTCGAGCCTTCTGAGCAACGCTGCAATTTTATTGATCAGCAGCCGCGGCTTAATGGGCTTGGTGATATAATCATCCGCACCGGCTTCATATCCGGCAATCTGGGAATAATCTTCGTTACGGGCGGTGAAGTAGGTGATCAGCGTATTTTTCAGATCAGGGTTTTCGCGTAATTTTTCGCAGGTTTCGATCCCGTCCATCCCCGGCATCATAATATCCAGGATGATCAATCCGGGCTGATGCTGAGCGGCCAGCCTGATCGCCTCGGGACCGTTTGTGGCGGTAATTACCTGGTATCCTTCCTTTCGGAGATTATAACCGATAAACTCCAGGATATCTTCTTCGTCGTCAACAATGAGAATGGTGATGTCTTCTTTGTTCATGTGTGAAGTAATCACTGGTATGTTATCCGGGTTGCAAGCCCCGGTGATTTTGCCTATTTAATGATTCCTTTTCTGTATTTCTCACCGATCACCTTCAGCATGTCATCCGTCATCGCTTCCAGGTTCCATTTCGGGTTCCATCCCCACTCCTGGCGGGCAGCAGTATCGTCCATTTTATTGGGCCAGGATTCGGCAATGCTTTGCTTGACAGGATCAACATCGTATGCGATCGTCATTTCCGGGATCCGTTTTTTGATGGCATTGAAGATGATCTCCGGATCGAAGCTCATGGCGGTCACGTTGAAGGCGTTACGATGGATCAGTTTTGCCGGGTCAGCCTCCATGAGCTGTATGGTGGCGTCGAGTGCATCGGGCATGTACATCATGTCGAGAAACGTCCCCTTTTTCAGAGGGCAGGTAAATTTCTTCTCTTTGATGGCAGCATAATAGATCTCCACGGCGTAGTCGGTGGTTCCCCCGCCCGGAAGCGTCAGGTTGGAGATGATGCCCGGAAAACGCAGCCCCCTGGTATCCACGCCAAAACGTTTGAAGTAATAATCGCTCAGCAGCTCTCCTGCCACTTTCGTCACCCCGTACATGGTTCCCGGGCGCTGGACCGTATCCTGGGGTGTATTGTCCAGCGGTGTCGTCGGGCCGAAGGCTCCGATCGAACTCGGGAAAAACACCGCACATCCATTCTCCCTGGCCACCTCCAGTACATTGTAAACGCCATTGACACCCACGTTCCAGGCGGCCTGTGGTTTCTGCTCTGCCACAGCCGATAACAGCGCAGCAAGATTGAAAATGGTATCGATCCTGTACTTGTTCACCACTTCCGCTATGCGCTCAGGCTCAGTGGCATCCACCCGTTCCAGCGGACCTGATTCTGCCAGTTCGGCCGAAGGCTTCGTGCTTCGCCATCCCGCAACCACATGGTCGTTTCCGTAGATTTCCCTCAAACGCATGGTCAGCTCAGATCCGATCTGTCCAACCGAACCAATGATCAATATTCGCCTCATATTAAAATAAATTTATTTGTTATTTTATTAACAGAAGCGCAAAGATACTACTTTTATCATACCGTAAAAATAGCTCAGATAAGTACGTTCCCGAAGTCCGCAAATTCATATCAAAATTCAGATATAATCCCAAAATATGAGTGTACTGACCATACGCCAGGTACAATCCGAATCAGACAGACGCACGTTCGTGAAGTTTCCGTTTCAGCTGTACCGCAACAATCCTTTCTGGGTACCGCCACTGATAGCGGATGAGATCAGGACGTTACAAAAAGAACATAATCCGGCCTTCGAATTTTGCGACGCCGCTTTCTGGCTGGCCATGCGCGACGGTCAATGCGTGGGGCGTCTTGGCGCACTCATCCATCACCTGCATAATGAAAAGACCGGTGAAGATGCCGGACGGTTTACCCGTGCTGAGTTCATTGATGACCGGGAAGTTACCGATCTACTCTTCCATACGGCTGAAAAATGGCTGAAGGATAAAGGAATGAACAAGGTCTACGGACCGCTGGGATTCACCAACCTCGACATGCAGGGTATGCTGGTGGAGGGATTTGATCATCTGCCTTCCGTTGCCTCGGTCTATCACCTGCCTTATTATCAGGAACACCTCGAGCGGCTGGGCTACCGGAAACACATCGACTGGGTCGAGTTCAGGCTCAGGGTTGTGGAAACTCCCGAAAAGGCCCGACGGCTGGCCGAAGTCATCAAAACACGGCAGAATCTTACGGTCCAGAGCCTGAGATCGAAAAAGGATATGCTGCGGGCCGGATTGCAGATATTCGATGTGCTGAATGTCGCTTTCGCAGAATTATTCAGCGTTGTGCCACTGAACGACAAGATGAAACGGTATTACATCAACAAATACCTGAACGTACTGAATCCCAGGTTCATCAAAATCATCCTGGACAAGGATAAAAACATGCTTGGATTCATCATTTCCGTGCCTTCACTTTCCGAGGCCATGCAGAAGGCTAACGGGAAACTGTTTCCTTTCGGCTTCTTGCATCTGCGGAAAGCTTTTAAAAATCCGGAAGTGGCCGATCTGTTCCTGACTGCGATCGACCCCAAATACCAGAAAATGGGATTATCGGCGTTGCTCATCAATGAATTGCAGGCAATCCTTTTGGAAAACGGGGTAAAGTATGCCGAGACCACCGGCATACTTGAAACCAACCACGATGCCATCCAGCACTGGAAAAACTATGACCATATCCAGCACAAGCGGAAACGTTGTTATATTAAACCGCTGTAATGACACCAGAAGCAAAAAATTGTATCTTTGCGCACTGTTAGCGAATTCACAGTAAAACATTAAAACATAAGCGTATGTACGGAAAAATGAAGGAGTATCTCCGTGAAGAACTGGCAAAAATTGAAGATGCCGGCTTATATAAGCATGAACGGATCATTGAAAGCGAACAGGGTGCGGAAATCGTCGTCAAGGGCAAAAAGTGCCTGAACTTCTGTGCCAACAACTACCTGGGCCTCTCCTCCCATCCGGAGGTGGTCAAAGCTGCCCATTCCGGTATTGAGAGCAGGGGATATGGATTGTCTTCTGTTCGTTTCATTTGTGGAACCCAGGATATTCACAAGGAGCTGGAACGGAAAGTCTCTGAGTTTCTTGGGATGGAAGACACGATTCTTTTTTCCTCCTGCTTTGATGCCAACGGGGCTGTATTCGAACCGCTGCTGGGTGAGCAGGATGCGATCATTACGGATGCGCTGAACCATGCTTCCATCATCGACGGGATCAGGCTTTGCAAGGCACAGCGCTGGATTTACAAGCACAGCAATATGCGCGATGTGGAAGAAGAGGATCCGGCCACCGGTAAAATGGCCAAGGGGCTGGAGCGTTGCCTGAAGGAGTCGCAGAGCTGCCGTTTCCGCCTGATCGCCACCGACGGCGCCTTCAGCATGGACGGGGATGTGGCCCGCCTGAAAGAGATCTGCGATCTGGCTGAAAAATACGACGCACTGGTCATGGTCGACGACAGCCATTGCTCCGGATTCATGGGAAAAACCGGCCGCGGCACCCACGAGTACCACGGGGTCATGGGACGGGTCGACATCATCACCACGACGTTCGGAAAAGCGCTCGGAGGAGCATCCGGCGGTTGCATCTCCAGCAGCAAGGAAATCATTTCCTGGATGCGCAACAAGGCACGCCCGTACCTGTTCTCCAATACCGTCGCCCCATCGGTGGTACGCGGTACGATCCAGGTGCTGGATATGCTTTCTTCCACAACCACCCTGCGCGATAAACTGGAAGCCAATACCATCTATTTCCGGAAGAAAATGACCGAAGCCGGGTTCGACATTATCCCCGGCGAACACCCCATCGTCCCGATCATGTTCGGCAAATACCCCGACAGCGCCAAGCTGGCCGTGACCTTTGCCAGTAAAATGCTCGACGAGGGGATCTATGTGGTGGCGTTCTCCTTCCCGGTGGTCCCCAGGGGAAAGGACCGGATCCGGGTCCAGATCTCAGCCGGCCACGAGATTGCACACATCGACAAGGCCATTGCAGCGTTTGTGAAGGTGGGGAAAGAACTGGGGATGATATAAGATTAACCGATTAACCGATTAACCGATTAACCGATATTTGATTTTGGATTTGATTTTGGATTTGATTTTGGATTTAAATCAAATATCAGATATCGGTTAATCGGTTAATCTTATATCATTTTTGTTGGTTTTTATAAGCGGTCTGGATTGTTCTGACAAAAATTGAAATCAGTTCATTCGTTTCCCTGATTGTTTTTATCAGAAATTCTTCATTTGAGCATATCCGGATTCTTTTAATGATTCTTAATGCGATATGCGTTTCTCGTAGCTCCTTCAAGAGTATTTTGATTTTATGGATAAAATCCTTGCTCGACTCTGCACTAAGAGCTTCACCATAATTTAAAGCTACCGAAGCGGATGAACGGATGATCTGATCCTTATAGTAATATCCTTCGTTTTCCTTTGGCAATAGTTTTGCAACCTGATATACCGATGCGGCAAAATCAACCAGTCTTTCCTCCAATTCCTGTCGTGTCATCATCACATTTTATTGGTTAATCCTCCAATGCCCCTAAACGTACCACCAATAATTCATTTTTTTATAAACCCAAATCATTCAATCATCCCTCCCAAATAAATCAGATATCAACTATCGGTTAATCGTTTATCAGATATCTTCTTATTTTTGCACCTATGGAAACCAAGCTTTATCTCTACAACACGCTCTCCCGCCGCAAGGAGCTCTTCATCCCGCAAAATCCTCCGTGTGTCGGGATGTATGTCTGCGGGCCGACGGTTTACGGCGACGCACACCTGGGCCACTCCCGCCCTGCCATCACCTTCGACCTGGTCTACCGCTACCTGCTCCACCTGGGGTATAAGGTCCGGTATGTGCGGAACATTACGGATGTCGGACACCTGGAGCATGACCTGGATGAAGGCGAGGATAAGATCGCCAAAAAGGCGCGGCTCGAACAGCTTGAACCGATGGAGGTCGCACAGCACTATGTGAACTGTTACCATCACAACATGGAACAGCTGAACACGCTTCCTCCGAGCATCGAGCCCGTGGCATCCGGGCACATCATCGACCAGATCAAGACCATCGAACAGATCCTGAAGAACGGATTTGCCTATGTGGTCAACGGTTCGGTATATTTCGACATTCAGGCCTACAGCAAAAAACATAACTACGGAAAATTGTCGGGCAGGAGGATCAGTGACCTGATCACGGATACCAGGGAGCTGGAGGGGCAGGGAGAGAAGCGGTTCCCGGCCGACTTTGCCCTGTGGAAAAAAGCCAGTCCCGAACACATCATGCGCTGGCCGTCACCCTGGAGCGACGGATTCCCGGGCTGGCACCTGGAGTGCTCCGTGATGGGAGCCAAATACCTCGGGATCCCCTTCGATATCCACGGAGGCGGAATGGACCTGATCTTCCCCCACCACGAATCAGAAATCGCCCAAAGCGTGGCCGCCTACGGACAGGAACATGTCAGGATCTGGCTGCATAACAACATGGTGACCCTCAACGGTCAGAAAATGGGCAAATCACTGGGAAATGCCATCAGCCTCGACGACGTATTCACCGGTAACCATCCCCTGCTGGCACAGCCCTACTCACCCATGACCATCCGTTTTTTCGTCCTGCAAGCCCATTACCGCAGTACCCTCGACTTCTCCAACGAGGCCCTCCAGGCAGCAGGAAAGGGACTGAAACGGCTTTTTGCAGGCCTGGATGCGCTTGAAAAAATCAAATCCTCGGAGCACTCCTCCGTGAAAGTCAGGGAATGGGAAGAAAAATGCTATGAAGCCATGAACGATGACTTCAACAGCCCCGTGCTCATTGCTCAGCTGTATGAAGGACTGCACACCGTCAACCTGATCGGTACAGGTGCCGAAACCATTTCCGGGGAAGACCTTGCACACCTTACGAACAGCTTCCATACCTTCATCTTTGATGTACTTGGCTTAAGACGCGAGGAGCAGGAACAGCAATCCGGACTGGTCAACGAACTGATGGATACCCTGCTCCGGCTCAGGGCAAAGGCACGCGAAAAAAAGGACTGGGCGCTGGCCGACCTGATCCGTGATGAACTGGTACGACTAAAAATCAATGTAAAAGACACGAAGGACGGTGCGGAGTGGGAGCAGATATCAGATTAACCGATTAACCGATATCGGATATCTGATTTAAATCCCAAAATCACTGGTATGAACCCCAGGGCAAGCCCTGGGGAATTTATCCATTTACCCCTCCCCCGTCCCCTCACCTGCTGGCAGGGGAGGGGTGCAGGGAAGGGGTACATCAAATCCCAAATCAAATATCGGTTAATCGGTTAATCGGTTAATCGGTTAATCTGATATTATTTTGTTTTAACCAGAAAATAGTTCTTTTTCCCTTTCTGCACCAGGATATACCGGTTGTTCAGAAGACACCTGCCGTCGATGATGTACTCCTCGGTTGCTTTTTCTTTGTTGACGGAAACGGCATTTTCCTTCAGGGTCCGGCGGGCTTCTCCTTTGGAAGGAAAGATCCCGGTTTGTTCGGTCAGGAACTCCACGATACCGATACCTTCTTCCAGAACCTGCCGGCTGATCTCCGACTGCGGAACTCCCTCAAAAACAGCAAGTAACATTTCCTCCGAAAGGTGCAGGAGCATATCGGTAGTTCCCTGTCCAAACAAAATAGCCGACGCCTCCACCACCATTTCGTAGTCCTCTACGGAATGGACCCGGATGGTCACGTCTTTGGCCAGTGCTTTTTGCAGGATCCGCAAATGAGGAGCCTGCTGATGCTGCTGGATCAGAAGGTCGATCTCTTCCCGCGACAACAGGGTGAATAATTTGATAAAACGGGTGGCATCCTCATCCGGGAGGTTAAGCCAGTACTGGTAAAACAGATAGGGCGATGTTTTTGCAGGATCCAGCCAGATATTCCCGCCTTCGCTTTTTCCGAACTTACTTCCGTCGGATCTGGTGACCAGTGGACAGGTCAGTGCAAACGCTTCCGCTTCCTTACCCTCCAGATCAAAATACATCCGGCGTATCAACTCGGTACCGGTCACAATGTTCCCCCATTGGTCCGAACCGCCCATCTGAAGTTTGCAGTTCATATTCCTGTAAAGCCAGTAGAAATCATAGCCCTGCACAAGCTGATAGCTGAATTCGGTAAACGACATTCCGGATTCCAGCCGCTTCTTCACCGATTCCTTCGAAAGCATATAATTCACCGTAATGTGCTTACCGACATCGCGGATGAAACCCAAAAAGGTATAATCACGGAACCAGTCGAAATTATTGACGATTTCCGCTTTATTTTCTCCCGTTTGAAAGTCGAGAAACTTCATCAGCTGTTTCTTCTGGGCATTCAGGTTGAAGGTGATCTGCTCCGCGGAAAGGAGCTTGCGTTCTTCCGTTTTCCCGGAGGGATCTCCGACCATTCCGGTAGCACCCCCCACCAGGACGACCGGTTTATGGCCGCACCGCTGAAAATGCAACAGCAGCATGATGGGCAATAAATTGCCGATATGAAGCGAATCGGCAGTCGGATCAAAGCCGATATACGCAGAGGTCATCCCTTTGATCAATTGTTCTTCCGTTCCGGGCATCAGATCGTGGATCATGCCCCTCCAGCGGAGTTCCTCAATAAAGTTCATAGACTGGTTTTTGGCGCAAAAATAGGAAGAATTGGTTAAGCTGCAAGATGCAAGTTTAAGCTTGAAGCTTGAAGCTCCTAACGGCCGATCCCCCGGTAATAGTCGTAACGTGCAAAAACATCCCCGACAAACTGATAGGGTTCTTCGCCCCTGGCGTAGCCATACTGGACCACAGAATCGGTGTAGAAGAACGGATCGGATTTATTCAGGATGAAATAATCGACATTATCGGTCCATACGGCCGGATCCCTGCCGTATTTCTCGGCCAGCCGCATGGCGTCATAAATATGTGCAATGCCCACATTATAGGCTGCCAGTACGAACTTAACGCGCTCATCATCATCCAGTACCCTGTACCTTAGCTGCTTATCCAGCCATTGAAGAAACCTGACGCCGGCAGCGATATGGTCCTGGGGAGAAGAAGTGGTATCGATGCCGAATGTTTCCATCGTTTGCGGCATCATCTGCATCAGCCCAAATGCCCCTTTCCTTGACCTCACGACAGGGTTGAACGTTGATTCCTCGTAGATCAGCGACGCCAGGAGTCTCCAGTCCCAGTTCAGCAGTGCACTTTGTTCTTTGATAATGTCGTCAAAGACAGAGATCATGCCCCGATAGGCCGTCTGTTTGACGCTTTCCTTTACAGGAGCCCTAAGCGGGGCAGTGAAGTATTTACGGCTAACCAACTGATTGGCACTGTCAGGACGAGTTTCTTCAAGCCAAGAATTAATGGCATCCAGAAGAACAGGGGAGTCTTTTCGTACAGCCCAGGCTACATTCTGGTAGAAGCTCACCGGAGTGGCCACGTCAATATCCGGATAGTAATGCCGATTGATGGAAGCGATCTGTTCATCGCATACGGTATAACTGATCTCGCCTGATGCCACCATCTTGATGAGATCCTCGGCTGTCTTCTCAGGCTCCACTACGATATAGATCGTATCACCTATACCCCTCTGCAAGCGGTGTAGCTGCTCAACCAGAAATGTATTTGCCTGAATATGGATCGTTTTGTGGGCCAGATGTGCAGGATTGCGGACCAGGCCCTGTTCTGTTGCAGACTGGTAGCCTGGAATATTCCGGTGATCGGGTTTGCGTTGTACCAGCACCTGGCGGGTTTGACCGAAAGGATTTGAAAAATCCACCCTTTGCTTTCGCGCTGAGGTAACCGTCAGATCCTGTGCGATCAGGTCACAGTCACCGTCCAGCAGATCAGTGAAAGCACCCTCAACACTGTTATTCACTACAATTTCAAGCTCCACTCCCAGATAATCCGCGAACGATCTCAACAGGTCATATTGATATCCCAAGGGCTGGCCACGATAATTAAAATAACTGGTTGATCCGTAACTCGTCAGGGCAACCAACTTACCGCGTCCCTGAACAGGATCCATCAACCACGAATTATTTCCCGTCCGCATGTCCTTCGCCAGCTCGCTGCGCTGAGGACTCGAACAGGAAAACAGCACCAGAATGGCCAGAAATAAGACAGTCGCCCGTAGAAATTCTAAAATTTTGCTGCGTAGCATACGGTTAGAATTCGTTTAACATATTGTTGATCAGGATTTTAGACAAAAAAAGACCTCAGATTCGGGGAGGCCTCCATTATCAATAATCAGACCAATAAGTTTACTCAAAATGAAAAAGATTGCAAAGATAGCTTTTTTTCTATAATTTTTACGAATTATAAAATACGAAGGTTACAAATTGATAATCAATTTTTTGATGAAAGGACAATCGTGTAGAGGTATTTCCTGGCAGCAGTTCATTTGAATGACCCTAAAACGCAGCGATTGATATCTCAGTATGCATTGATTGAAATTTTTTGGATGCTGGACGGATCCCTGGGTGCTCTGCAGTATATTTTAACACGTTATTCACAAAAAAGTGCCAGATGATGTTTACTGTTTCCTATATTTGAAACCGAATAACCAACATAAAAAAATGATCCCATGAAAAAACTTCTAATGACCTGTGCGGTATTTATCCTTTCAGCCGGTTCGTTGCTGGCACAAACGGAAATCAGTGCTTTCACCGCAACGGGGGGAGCCTACAGTACGACATTCCTGACCGATTACCAGTGTCTTGGCATCAATCCGGCCAATCTCGGCTGGACACGCAACGACCATAAAATGAACCTTGGCCTTGGTGAAGGTACCGTTTCCATTTATTCTGAGCCTCTGACAAGAAAGGAGGTTTTCAACGACCTGTTCAATGATGAGGACTGGTTAGATAACCAGGGAAAGAAAGATGCTGCCAAAAAGTTTACAGATACCCGGCTCCTCGGAATAGGAGCATGGACGTGGGTCGGATTCTCCTATCAGGATGAGAAAATAGGCGGTATCGCTTTCAACATCAGGGAGCGGCTGATGTGGAATTCCTCCTTGAACGAAAAAGCTGCCAGTTTCCTGTTCACGGGCTGGAGAGATCCCTATTTTGATCAGAAAATCACGAATCAATACGGAGACACCATCGAGGGGATCTCATCCAATTCACAGTATGCTTCAACGGTCTATAAGGGCACCGACCAGCACCTTCTCCACATCCGGGAGTTCAACCTCGGTTACGGACGGAAACTTCTCGAGATTGACGATGATATAACCTGGTATGGAGGCTTTGCGGTTAAATACCTCCTGGGATTTGCCGGCGTTCAGTATTATCAAAATGAGAATGGGGAACTGATGGCCTTTTCTGCCCTCAGCCCCATTTATGATGTGGATTATGACACGCCAACTCCATCAGCTGTTTCGGGAAGCGGAATGAAAAAGGTAGGCTCAGGGTTTGGCTTCGATATCGGGACCACTTTCCGGTATAAAAACCTGAAAATTGGAATTGCCGTGAATGATATCGGAAGCATCAAATGGGACGGCAATGTGTACGAAGGTAATGATGTCAGGGTATACAGCATTGAAACAGAAGGGATGAACAACTATAATATCTTCGAGCAGGGGGAATTGATCGTGTCGGATAATCATCCTGATGATCCCAATGAATGGACGGGGTTGGAGAATAAAACGGTGAAGCTGCCCATGAACCTTCGGGGAGGTGCAAGCTACCGGATCATGGAAGCGCTGGAGGTGGGGGTGGATCTTTATGTGCCACTCGGCGACAAGGTCCCCGGATATTATGATGCAGTGGTCTTCGGGCTGGGCACCCATTATGATCCTGCTCCCTGGATCCAGCTATCGCTTGGCCTTGTCTCAAAAGGAGATTTCGGCGTAAACATACCCATGGGGGTTACCTTCTTTCCTGTGAATAATGAAAAAAGAACCTGGTCAATGGGATTGGGAACCGGTGATATGATCACCTGGTTCTCCGATACTGATCCAACCGTTGCCCTGTGCTTCGGGTTACTGCGTTTCAGCTTCGGAGAGAAGTAGGATTCAGGAGAGATCCCTGGAATATCTTTGTCACGGACGCGTCCAGACGGTTGTGCGGCCGAGCCCCATCCATTCTTTGCCAATATAGCCCCGGATGTTCAGCACCGTGGCTGATCCTTTCTTGACCGTGCACTTGTAAGTCTTCCCGTTGTCAGGATCGTAGATCGTCCCGCCGCTCCACTCATCCTTATCAAAAACAAAATCCTTCAGGATCTCAAGTCCCATAATAGGGCGTTTTTGCAGAGCAGGATCAGGATTCTCTTCATCCACCTTGGGCAGTCCGTTGTCTTCATTGGGCTCCTCCAGCCAGACAATTTTTCCGAAAAACCTGCCATTGGTAACGGTTATTTCAATTCTTGCATCCTTCTCCTCGTTCAGCCAGAAACCAAGAATATCATTCGCCTTGACAACCTGGCCACTCACAGATAAACTACCTGTAAGCATACCTGCCAGAAACAGAATAAAAACAGTGACTTTGTTCATGGGTTCCAGTGATGTTTAGGGTGCTAAGATACATTGTTTAGTTCATCCTGCTCCGATGTACAGGTAATTTCCTTTCTCAGGAAAGATTTTGTTCACTTTTTGTACTTTTGTCCAACCACGATCCCGCAAGCTATGAAACCAATCTTTGCTTTTCTGATGATGATGACGGTCCTGGCTGGTTATGCACAAAACTCCCATGAAATCAGCGGTAGTGTCACGAACCTGAAGGAGCCAAAGGTTTTCCTGGCTTATTTTTACGGGGAACAGGTGCACATCTTTGATTCTGCCGTTGTTTCTGATAATGGCAGTTTTAAATTTTCAGTCAATGCATCCCATCTGCCCGGCTACTACCGGGTCATCCTGAAAAAAGATCATTACGTGGATCTTATTCTTAATGATGAGGACATACGCTTCCGGACTGATTTCAATGAGCCCCTCGATAGTTTAAGGATCCTGCAATCCAGGGAGAACCAGATCTATTATGACTTTCTGGAACAGGCTGGTAAAAACCGGCTCAAACAGGATCTGCTCACCACACTGATCGATTATTATCCAAGGGATGACACCTTTTATCAGGAAATCAGGGACCGGTACCATGCTGTCCAGAAAAATGTTGACCGTTATGCCGACAGCATCGTATGGAACTTTCCTGCCCTTTATGTCGCCCGTGTGATCAAGGCTCAGAAAAGACCCTTTCTGAACGCAGATCTTAAGCCTGAAGAACGCATGCAATACCTTCGTGCGAACTACTGGTCGTCCGTTGACATGACCGATACCACGCTGCTCCGAAGCACGGTCTATACCAATCTTGCCATCGATTACATGTCGCTTTACGGGAACCGGCAGTTCAACCAGGAACAACTGGAGAATGCATTCATCCAGGCGGTGGATGTGATGCTTACAGTTTCCATGGCCAGTGAGGCCGTTTACCGTTTTATGCTGGAATACCTTGTCAAAGGTTTCGAAAAGTACCATTTCGACAAGGTGCTGGATCATATTTCCACGACCTATGCCGTGGAGGAAGGATGTGAAAATGAGAGCATTGATGGCGAAGTGATGAAACGGCTGAAAAATTACCAGAACCTGTCGGTGGGGAAGCCGGCACCGGGAGTTTCCATACCGGATACCACCGGAAAAATGATCGATCTGCAGCAGTTTTCAAACGATTACCTGCTGATCATTTTCTGGGCGAGCTGGTGTCAGCACTGCTCGGAGCTGATGCCCCGGCTGAAGGACGTTTACCAGAAATACCGTCCCCGCCTTGAAATGCTGGCCATCTCCATTGACCACGACAAGGAAGCGTACGTGAAAGCCCTCAGGGAAGGAAACTTCCCCTGGATGAACGGTTGTGACCTGAAGGGATGGGGAAGCACCCCGGCAGTTAATTTCAATATTTACGCCACTCCCACGATGTTTCTGCTGGACAAGAACAAGACCATCATTGCCAAGCCCATTACGCTCAGGGAGCTACAGAATGAACTGACCAGGGTTTTTAATTTCTGATTCAGAATTATCTCGCTGTCACTGTCTTGCCTTTCTGGATGCTGAATTCCAGATTGCTGAGTGCCTGCTCGGCTTTTGAGATCCTTTCTTTCCGCTCCTGATAGATCTGCTCGGTGATTTTACCCTCTTTCTTGTCTTTTTCCAGCTGAGCTTTGGCCCGTTCTATTCTTTCCCTTGCCTCTTTCGCCTTTGCTTCGCCCTGAACGATCTTCTCATCCAGTTCTTTACCCTTGACATCACGGTTCAACCTTGCCTCTTCAGCCCTCTGCTGTCCGAACTCCTTTCCCTGAAGGTCGCCCTTGTTTTTTCCATAGGCATTTCCCTGGGGCTCTTTTTCAACGCGATGCTGGTACTGCTTGTTTCCGGGAGACTCCTGTTTTTCACCCTGTACATCCGTGGATTCCTTTTGTGCGGGCATTTTGTCTTTCTGGACTCCCGGTGCAGGTTTGACATCCGGTTTTGGCTTGACAGTGTCCACCTGAAGCCTGGGTTTCTGCTGCGTTGTTGTTTCCCTGGCCGGAACGGCCGTTGTCTTTGTCTGGGCATAGGTACCCCCGCTGAAGGATGCCAGAAGACATACGATGACCATATACCACAGCGGATTTAAGCTGATTCTTTTCATTTTCTTACTCATTTAAATCATTTAATAATTGATCCAGTTCCTGTGAAGATTCCTCAATGGCCTGTGTGGCACTGTCGATGGCGACTGTCACCGAATCGAGCGTTGCCTCCAGGTCTTGGGATACCTGTTCTGTGACTGTCCCTTCATCCTGGGGACCGGTTTTACTGTCAGGATTTCCTGCGCATCCTGCGAGGACCGCCAGTGAAAATGACACAGCGATCCAAGTGTTGAACATTTTCATGTGTGTGGTTTTTGATTGAACATTCCCTATCCCCTTCCCGTCAGGGACTGATTGATGAGTGCTTGATTCTGTTCCAATGAAAAGATTTCATTGACGTCATAAAAATACATCTTATTATCCAATGAGCTGAAAAACACAGGCATTATTTGTCAACAGGATGAACATCGGGTGTGATGATGGTTGACCATAATGCTAAATCTTATAACCCTTTCCGGTAATAATGTAACAAAATGTAAATATTCCTATATATCTTTGGCACTTACTAAAAGTAATTCGCCCAGCAGATTTCATCGGAATCAGTAATAATTTAAAAAGTACAAAAATGAAAACACTATCTGTATTCAAAACGGGCCTGACTGTTCTTGTAATGGGTTTGCTTCTTTCACTGCCGTTCAGCGTTTATTCCCAGGAAATCATCGATATTCAGGTTTCCCCGAGTACGTTAAACCTTCAGAATCAGGGCGAATGGGTGACAGTTCATACCGACATTGCTTACGGCCTCGTTCTGGAGAGCTCTGTAACTCTTAATGGAATCGCAATCGAATGGTCAAAAGTGGATAACCAGGGAAATTTTGTGGCCAAGTTCGTTATTGGAAGTATCATCGGAATACCAGGACTCAACATAGGTGATTACAATACACTGACGTTGGAAGGGGTTAAAACGATTGGAGGAACCTTCACAGGGAGCGATGAGGTCATGGTCATTAATCCTATCCCTAAGAAGAAATAAACCTGGGGTTTCTGGGGTTTGGCTGGATAAGAGATGCTGATGAACAACTAACATGATCTGGAAGACATCCGGCCATCAAATCCTTTATACCTAAAATCCCAACTACATCAAAAATCAGGTATCCGTTAATCGGTTAATCTGATATCTCAAAACAGTGTGATAGCTATCACACTGTTTTGAGTATATCCCATACAAACGTCCGTATCCCCACCTCCAGGTTCACCTCATCCAGTTTCCGGATATCTGTCAGAAGCTCCTCCACCTGTTCATCGGGAATGATGGTCAGGGCGGCCGAATTCATTTCCGGCCAGGTATGGGTTCCCATTCGGGGTTCACCCGTTTCGCTTCCTCTGCCCTGAACCTCCGGCCACCAGGTGTAACCCCTGATCCCCAGACGATCGAACACATACTCCACCCTTTCGGTATGGGCCTGATTGAATATGATAAAAACCGCTTTCATAACTACCATACTTTATGACTTACAGACAATTACATTTTTTTATTGATCGAGGAATACGAAGCGTTTGCGGAGCTTCATCTTTTTGTCGCGCTCGCCGCGGCGTGCCAGGATGGCATACATCACCGGGACAATGACCATGGTGACGACCGTGGAAAACACCAATCCTCCGATCACCGTGATACCCATTGGCGACCAGATCTCGGATCCTTCGCCCCGGCTCAGGGCCAGGGGAAACATACCCAGCATGGTCGTTCCTGCCGTCATCAAAACCGGGCGTAAACGTGAACGGCCTGCCTTCTGAATGGCCTGATACAACTCGTTACCCCTGTCGCGCATCAGGTTGATGAAGTCGACCAGCACGATGCCGTTCTTCACCACGATGCCGATCAGCAGCACGGCCCCCAAGGCTGCGATCAGGCTTAAGGTGGTGCCGGTCAGGAACAGGCTTAGCACAACACCGGTGAAGGCAAATGGAATGGAGAACATGATCACAAAAGGCATCGCAAACGACTCAAACTGCGATGCCATGACGATAAAGACCAGGATGAGGCTTACGATCATCAGCAACCCGATATCCTGGAACCCCTCCATCTGATCTTCATAGGCTCCGCCAATGTTGATCATGATTTCCGGCGGAACCTGCACGTCTTTCATTTCTTCCCTGATCCTGGTGGCCAGTTCGCCCAGGGATATGCCGACAGGCTTGACGGAAACTTTCGCGATCCTTTCCCTCCGCTTGTGTTCGATGTTGGGTGGCGACCAGTATTCCTTCACTTCACCCAGCTCGCTCAATTTGATCTTATCCCCGGATGGATTGATGATCGTGATCTCCTGCAGGTCCGTGATTGAATTTCTGTAATCTTCCTCAAAGCGAACATCAATGTCATATTCATCCCCCTCTTCCCTGAACACAGAAGCCGTCAACCCATCCACCCGGTTGCGGATATAGGTGGAAACCATGGCGCTGTTGAGTCCTTTCAGGGCCATCTTTTCGCGGTCCAGCACCACCTGAAGTTCAGGTCTGTCCTTCTCGCGGCTCAAGGTGATTTCCTTGGCGCCTGCTATGGTGGCTACACGGTTCCTGATCTCATCGGCAAGCTGATTGGTTTGATTGAAATCGTATCCAAAAATTTCGATATCAACCGTATTGGTACTGCCGCCAAACATGGAACTGGAAGTTGAAACCTGATATGTTACGATCTCCGCGATCTGATCGAGCTGGTTCCGAAGGTCATCAGCAACCTCAAACACGGAGCGGGATCGTTCATCGACAGGAACCAGCCTCATCATCAGGTTTGTCCGGTTCGATCCGGTAGCCATGAACAGGGAAAAGAAACTGCCTTCATCGTCGGCCCCCGTGGAATTGGAGACCAAAATGATCTCGGGATACCGGTCGCGGATGATCTGTTCCACCTTGCGGGCCGTTTTCAGGGATTCCTCCATCCTGAGCCCTGTTTGCATTTCGAGGGCTACCGTCATGCTGCTCTCGTCGCTTTCCGGGAAAAAATCCGTTTTGACAAAAAATGCCCCAAGGATCAGACTGCCCACGAATACCAAAATGCTTATCGCAACAACAAAACTTTTATGGTGCAGTGCCCACCTGATCGTATTCTCGTAAAATGCATCCAGCTTATCAAGAAAGACCCTGATCGTCCTGTCGTACGCCCTGTTCATGACCTTTTCCTTTGGCAGCCTCATCTTCAGCAGCCTGGACGACAGTACGGGTGTCAGGGTGATGGCCACCAGGGTGGAAGTGACAATGGTGATGGTCACGATCCAGCCGAGTTCGTTGAACATCACCCCCGTCATCCCTCCCACCAGTGTCAGCGGCATGAATACGGCAACGATCACCAGGGTGGTGATGATGACGGCCAGCCAAACTTCATTGGTTGCATAGATGGCTGCCTCCCGCGGACTGCTTCCCCGCTCGATGTGCCTGGTGATGTTCTCAAGGACAACGATCGCATCATCCACTACCATCCCGATGGCAATGGACAAGGATGAAAGGGATATCACGTTAAGGGAGCTTCCTGTAAAATACAGATAGATGAAGGAAACCACCAGGGAGATGGGAATGGTAAGGATGATGATCACAGTGGCCCTCCATCGTCCCAGAAAAAACAGCACGACCAGGATCACAAACAGGAACGCCCACATCAATGTTTGAGACAGGTTGTCGATCGAACCGCGGATAAAATCCGACGTATCCATGATCGGCTCAATGGTAATGTCGGGTGGAAGCCCGATGGTTAGCTCTTTTAGCATTTTATTGACATCCCTGGCTATCTTCACCGTATTGGCCCCGGATTGCTTCTGGACAATCATTCGCATCCCTTTCTTGCCGTTGATGCTTTCATCGATATATCCGTACTTGAGGGTGTCACTTACAACGGCAATATCTTTCAGATAGATTGGCTTTCCGGCAACCTGGGAGACAATGATCCCCTTCAGCTGATCACTTTCCGAAAACTCCCCTTCCACGCGCAACTGATAATCGAACTGCCCCATTTTCACGTTCCCGGAAGGCATGTTGAGGTTTTCAGCGCTGATCATGCTTCCGATCTGTTCCAGAGAAAGTGCATATGCGTCCAGTTTTTTAGGGTCAACGTCCACATAAATGATCCTTTTCGGCCCGCCCATGGTAGACACTGAGCCGATCCCTTCGATCCGGTTCAGAGGATTGACCAGTTTCTCCTCAATGATCTTCTCCAGTCCCGGATAACTCTCCTCGGCCGTGATGGCATAGAAAAGGATCGGCATCATGCTGGTGCTGAACTTAAAGACCGAAGGCCGTTCACATCCCTCAGGCAGGTAGTTGTACGTTCCATCAATGACCGACCTCACATCGTTCATTACCTCGTCGAGGTTGGTGCCCCATTCGAATTCCATGCTGACCAGTGAAAGGTTATCATACGACAGGGAAGTGACTTCCTTCAGGTTATCCACTGAATTCATGGCATCCTCGATGGGCTTGGTCACATTGGTCTCGATATCCGCCGCATTGGCACCGGCATAGGTGGTCATGACACTGATGAACGGCGGCTCCATTTCCGGGTAAAGGTCGATGGGGATATTCCTGAGGGAGAACAGACCCAGCACCACCACCGCTATGAAGATCATGATCGTTGTAATGGGCTTATTGACAGCACTTTTATAGATACTCATACGTATGCTCTTAAACGTTGATAAACCGTTCCATTCACCCTTTAATCCGTGACAATTTCAACAGGGACCCTGTCAATCAGCCGGGATTGGCCCGCAATGATCAGCCTGTCCCCCTCCTTGATCTCCGGGGAAATAATTTCCACCAGGTCATCGAACCGCTGGCCAAGGGCTACCGATACCCTCCTGGCAAGGCCCTGTTCTTCCAGGAAAACATACCGTTCGTTGGATCCCTGCATTTTAAGCACGGCAGGGGCCGGGACCACAAGGGCACTCATTTCACCAAGCTCCAGTACCACCCTGGCAAACATCCCGGGCCGAAGTTTTTCCCCCGGATTGTCGATCCGGATCTCAACCTGGAATGAATGGGTGTAGGGATCTATCGTGGGATATTTCCGTATGATCGTACCCGTATAGGTCTCACCGGGATAAATGTCGCATTGTATCTTTGGCTTCATCCCCTCGTTGACCTGTGGATAATAGGTCTCGGGAATGTTGACCAGGGCTTTCAGCGGATTGATCTGAACCACCGACAGGATCGCGGCTTTCCCGGAAGCCGTGTTGGGAGCGCCTGAATACATCTCGCTGTCTTCAAAGTATTTTCCTGAAATGATTCCATAAAAGGGAGCCACCAGCCGGGTGTTCTCCTGAAGGAATTCCACGTTGGAGCGGGCAATCTCGTATTGGGTGGCAAGCTGGTCGAACTGCTGCCGGGTCACGCTCCCTACTTTTTGCAGCGTATCGAGCCGCCTGTAGTCGGTCTCCAGGTTTTTCAGCTGGATCATCGCCTGATGCAGCTGGGTCTGATCCATTTGAGCCAGCAGGGCGCCCTTTTTGACCCTGCTGCCCACTTCGACAAAGATCCGGTCGATCCTACCCGGGGAGGACGGGACCAGGTGCACCTCCTCGTAAGGTAGCAGCGTTGTTGTATATTCGATGTTTCTACCGATGACCTGTGTCTGGAGGGCCATGACCTTGACCTTCTCCACCTTTACAACCGTGGATGACGGGTCTCCGCTTTGAGTACTGTCCGTTCCCGTGCCGGAGGAACATCCCGCAAGGATCAGAATTATTGCCATCAGAAAAGAAAAATTTCTTATGATTTTCATTTCTTTCAGTGTTTTGATAGTCTGTTAAATTTTATTCATCAGTTTCTCAAGATCAAGCCGTGCATTCAGCAACGTGATAATGGATTCCAGGTAATCAGCTTCCGCCTGCAGGTAATTGTTGTTGGCAGTGGCCAGATCAAGGCTGGAGGACACTCCCTGTTCATATTTGAACTGATAGCTCTCGTATATCCGGAGGGAAACTTCCACGTTGTGCTTCCGGTTCAGGTACTGATCGATCGCACTGGCCAGGTTGACCCGAAGCTGCCTCTCGGTCAGCAGCAATTGTTCTTCCAGTAAACTCTTGTTGTTCAGCGTCGTCTCATATTGAATCCTGGCCTGGTTCACCTGAGAGCTCCTCATACCGCTGGAAAGGATCGGAATGGCCAGATTCAGCCCGATGACATTCTTGGGGGCAAGGTCAAAGTCAGATTTCAGGATCTTGCTGGTATAGGTGTAATAGCTGCTCAGGGTGGGAAGAAAATTCATTTTCTGCAGGCCTACCTGCCGTTCCGACAGTTTTTCCTGGTTGAGCATGACCTGGTAGTCAAGATTTTCCTGAATGTTGAACTGCTCATCGAGCATATCGGCAAAGTCAACGTTGTCAAGAAAGTAATTCAGCGAATCGGTCAGTTCCAAAGGGGTGTCCACCGGTACGCCAAGCTGGAAGCGCAGGAGGTTGTAAGCAAGTTCTTTCTGGCGCTCAGAGGATTTCAACGCATTTTCCAATGTTGAAAGCTGTACTTCGAACTGGTCCAGGTCGAGCCTCTCCGCCACCCCGACCAGCACCATCGCTCTGGTATTCTCCAGTATCCTCAGCGTGTTGTCGAGGTTCTCCTGGATGATCAGAATGGAAAGGTCGGCCACCAGGGCATTCTGATAGGCCCGGGTGGTCAGTTCCCGGATGTTCTGTTCCGTTTTCTCATAATTCGTTCCCGACATCTCTTTATAGATCTTCAGCATTTGCAGTCCAACGATGAAATTCCCGCTGAAGATCATCTGCGAAACCGTGGCATAAAGGTTACTGGTGGCCTTGAAAGGGATGGTGGTGGGAGGCATCTCTTCGCTGAATCTGAATTCCATCTCCGCCCCGAGGTAATTGGAATAATCCATGGCGACATCCGCCTGCGGCAGGAACGAGGAAATGGATTCGTTGATCCTTTTCTGGGCCAGGTCCACGGCCAGGGCCGCATTTTTCACCTGTTTGTTGTAGGCCAGGGCATGGGACTTTGCGTCTTCAAGCGAAAGGGGCAGTTTTTCCTGCCCGGCCACCAGGCCCGGCAACAGGAAGACGCATAATGAAATGAAGAAAGCTTTCGTTTGCATAATCCGTGTTGATTGTGATTGTAATGGTGACAGCTTGTCACTCAAATAAATTACCGTACTGTTCGATCAGTTTCCTTCCCTTTTCAGTGGATATCCCCACGAAATAAGGATTGATGATGTTACGGACCAGGTCGTGCGGGGTGGCATTCTCCGGAAAAATATCTTTTTTGTGAAACGTGTCCATCATGACGCTAAAAAAAGCATCAACGATTTCCAGGTTCAGATCGTGCATGAAGATCCCTTCTTTGATTCCACGCTCCAGGATGCCGCAGCTGAGGGATCCTCCGGACGGTTTTGATCTTTTCTTTTGTGCCTCCCACAAATGGGGGTAGATCCTGCGGATATCCTCAAAGAACAAAGGGTTGATCTCCGATTTTACCCTGTGCCCGTGCTGGCCGAACTTATAAAGCGCTTCGATGACGTTGGAGGCATTCGCAAGGATTTCATTCACTTCCCCCAGATAGAGCTCATTCATCGCTTCCAGGGATTCCTTTATTAGGGTGTCCTTATCCCTGAACATCTCATAAATGGTCCTTTTCGACATGCCTACTTCCTCTGCGACCTGGTCCATGGTCACCTGCCGGATCCCATACCGGGTGAACAGCTCGATGGATTTTTGAATGACGCGTTGCCGGGGTTCCATTGGAAAAAATTTCCGGCAAAAATAATAAAACTAAGATAGTGTATTTAGTTTTCGAGAAAATTTTTTATCCGGATGAACCGGTCTTCAATATTCCCAGGGTGGGGAAATTCCATTTAAGAGACTGGCAGGACCACGAATTGAGCGGGATCAGGGCTTCCGGTGAAGGGGTGTTCAGGTTTTATCCCTGGGAATCAAAGGTCACCCTTGTGGATGATCAGGGTGTGACCAGCAGTTTTTTTACTTCACTGATCTCATTGCAGATGAACCGGTAAAGATACAATCCCGGAAGCAGCTCCCCGGGCTGAAACACCAGATGATGGATGCCTGCCGTCTGATATTGCGCCGCAACTGCTTTCAATAAACTGCCCTTTGCATCGTAGATCATCAGGCTGACGGTTCCCGGGCGCTCCAGGATGTAACTGAGCTGCACGGGATCCCGTAAAGGATTGGGAAAGATCCGGACATTGCCTGCGGCTGTTTCAACCGGTTCCTCATCTGTTCCGACATAGGATCCGAAAAAGTCCAGTATTCGCTGCAGCACTTCAATCCTGTTTTCCTGTTCATTGATTCCTTCAAATCCGAAACCAAAGAACACGGTTTTATAAGCCGGGCTTTGATAACTGACTGCGGCACCCGTAGAAGTTGAGAAATACTGAAAAGCCACCTCTCCGCCGCTGACCGGCTCAAGCTCACTCATGGAGGATTGGTACAGGGCATCCGTGCCCTGATTGAGGGTCAGGTACAAATTATCACCAATGGGATCTCCCGGAATCCCCATCAGCGTATCCTGGCCGGCATAAGTGTCGCGGATATGTTTCACGTGAAGGTATTCCATTAAAAAAGGACTACCCCCCAGGTCTTCACTGATGTTTTGCCCCGACAGGAACAGATTTCCTCCGTTTTCAAGATAGCCTGAAAGCACTTCCTGGTTGTAAGGCGTCAGGGTTTGTTCATCCTGCAGTCCGGTGAACCAGATCACAACCGGGAAATTTGAAAGAAACTCCAGGGAGGGATCTCCCAGTAACTTCAGATCATAGTCGTATATCTCATGCTGCAGTTTATGCAATGCATATTTATACCAGGCAACGGGCTGGATGAAAAGACCATTGAAGCTGGTGCCGTCATTGACCAGCAGGATGTCGGGATTGCCGATCTCCAGATTCAGATAGGTCTTGTAATTATTTGATTTTCCAAAGGAGATGTTCAGGCCAAACAGGGAAGTATAGGGCTGGGTTTCGGCTCCGATGGTGATCAGAAAGGGAATTTCCAGTGTTTCCTTAACATCCAGGTATGCCATCATGCCCAGAGGCGATTCAGAAACTTCAATACCGATGTTGGGATCATCCGAGCTGAGCAGGAGGTTTACATTCTGGATGGCTGAGGTAACATTGATGTTGTTACGGATGCCCAGGGTGATGATGGCCTCCTCTCCCGGTTCCAAAACCTGGTCCCCGTCCGAGTCGGAAAGGGAAAGGGCTTCAATGGAGAATGGTTTGTAATGATGGGAATAGCTTAACAGGAGATATTCCGTGAACCAGCTCCAGTCGGAGTTGGTACCGTTCCCAAGGCAGATCATTCCGGATGATTTGTCCCAGCTGAAACCATACTCACCCTGGGCCCCGGGAAAAGAACCCCCGTGACTGAAAAAACCATAGTTAAATTGCCATATCAACCCCATCAGGTCGGGAAAGGTGATTTCGGGGTATTGTAGGGTGGTGATCAGATCAACGGTGGCGTCTTCCAGGATCTGAACCTGATCATACGAACCTCCGTTCATATACATCGTCAGTATTTTGGAGAGGTTCACTGCGCTGGTTCTCAGCGTCCCCGCCGGATAGACAGGAAATCCGGCATGCGGCGACGGTACAAGCACATCATTCTGCCGGATGTAGGGTGTGGCGATCCGTGACTGATCCAGGTTTTCCAAACGAAATGAAGTCTGTTCCATCCCCAGGGGGCCAAAGATGTGTCGCTGGCAATAGGATTCAAAATCCATTCCGGAGAGCACCTCAACGATATGGGCCAGCAATGAAACTCCAACGTTTGAATAGCTGTAGGCTGTTTGCGGGGGAACCTGCAAAAAATTCTGGGGAGAAAAATAAATTCCATCCTCAAGAAGATAGGCCTGTAAAAAATCCTGCAACGCGATGGGCGAATCGTATCCGTAGGTTACCAGACCATTGATGAGGGACAGATCATCGGAAATGGACGACAGATGGGTCATCAGGTGACGGAACGTGATGATGCTGTCAGGAAAGGATGGATTGAATACATCAAAGGGCAAATAATCATTTACGGGATCATCCAGCTCAAACAGACCCTTCTCATGGATCTGCATGCAGGCGGTTAGAACAATGGTTTTAGAGATGGAAGCAGTGAGAAAGACCGTAGAATCACCCACGGGAACCGCCTGTTCAATGTTGGCGTAGCCAAAATGTTTTTTCCAGTATATCTCACCATTCTCCAAAAAACATAAGGAAATACCCGGAATCATGGCTTCATCCATGATCCAGGTGACCCATTCTTCAAAAGTGGCGGGATCCATATTTCGGATGTAATTCGTGGTTCCGTCATCCCTGTTCGGAGGTAAAAAGGCATCCATGGATTCAAAAAAGGTTCGTTCTGCTACTTTTTCGCTTTTCGTTTGATTTTTGGTAAAAAATCCTTGTCCGTTAAGCGTCATTGGATGGATACAGAAAATACAGGATATCAGCAGTACAGGGATGGGTGTTTTTAAAATCAGCATAGGATCAGGAATCTGAGAAAAAAATCGTTGAAAGAACTGCGATGGCATCGTTCCCCTGCAAAGCTACAAAAAATAACATTTATAGTTACGTGAATGGCACAGGATATCCGGTCTTCTTTTCTGAGCCAGTACCCGGGTTTTGGGCGCATTTCTGATACTGATAATCCCTTGCCACTTCACGGATTCCTGGTATTGTTTCATCTCAGTACAAATAATCCGCAAAGGACCTTGTATTTTTCTTTTAGTTATTTTATTTTTGGGAGGTATCCGGCAGGCCTGTCAATTTCATTCAATTTAAAAATTACACAGTACCATGAAAAGCGCAATCATTGTTGTATTCATCTCATTTTCAGCATTCTGTTCTTATTCCCAGTTTCAACCTGACGTTCGTCTGACCAACAATCCGGGCGAATCCATCGCTTCTCCGAACAATGCACGTTGTGTGGCTGCCAGCAACGATACCATTCACGTGATCTGGCGGGACAACCGCTTCGGGAACAGGGAAATCTTCTACAAAAGATCCCTCAACGGAGGGGTTACCTGGGGAGAAGATGTCCGCCTGACATTCAACGCAGCTCCATCAGAGGATCCCTGCATTGCAGTATCTGGTTCAACCGTTCATATTGTCTGGTCCGATATGCGGGATGGCAACTGGGAGATTTACTACAAACGTTCCGTGGACGGAGGGACCAGCTGGGGAACCGATACCCGGCTGACCATCGATGCCAATGAATCGGTGAGCCCTTCGGTGGCCGTATGCGGCACAACGCTGCATCTGGTGTGGATGGATGCACGGGATTTGAACGCGGAGATCTATTATAAGCGTTCAGCAGATGCAGGCCTGGGCTGGGGAGCGGATGTACGGCTGACAAACACGGTCACTGCCTCCTATAATCCCTGTATTGCTGTTACCGGTACGACCGTGCACGTTGTCTGGGAAGAAGAATTCTCCGGGACCGATACCTATGAAATCCATTACGTGAATTCTCCGGATGCAGGTGCCACCTGGGGAGCAGATACCCGGCTGACCTGGGATGATGCCGAATCACTGAATCCCTGCATTGCGGCATCCGGTGCGAATGTCCATGTGACCTGGTACGACGACCGCGACGGAAACGAGGAGATCTACTGCAAAAACTCAGCGGACGGTGGGCAGAACTGGGGCGCGGACACCAGGCTTACCAGCGCGGACGATACCTCCTACAGGCCTTCTGTATGCACCGACGGACAAAATGTGCACATCAGCTGGGTGGACTACCGGGATGGAAATAATGAAATTTACTATAAGAAATCATCCAATAACGGAAATACCTGGGATCCCGATCTGAGGCTGACCAATAATGCAGCGCCTTCCTGGCGCTCTTCCGTTGCACTGGCCGGTACAGCC
Organism: Bacteroidales bacterium; assembly: GCA_035342335.1. Lineage (NCBI taxonomy): Bacteria > Pseudomonadati > Bacteroidota > Bacteroidia > Bacteroidales > Bacteroidales bacterium. Next base: position 127,008 of record DAOQWY010000006.1, on the reverse strand, counting down.
GTTCATGTGGTCTGGGAAGATACCAGGGATGGTAACTACGAGATCTATTACAAACAGGATCCGACGGGCTCGGTGATGGTTATCCCGGGCGATGCCAACTGCGACGGAATCGTCAATGTACTGGATGTGATCACCGTGATCAACTGGGTCTTCGGCCAGATCCCCGATCCGTTCTGTTTCGCCAACGCCGATGTCAATGCCGACGGGATCATCAACGTTCTGGATGTGATCGGTACGGTGAACGTCATTTTTGAAAATTAAGTTCACCAGGTCACTGTTCCGCCTGATTCAAGCACATTCGTCTTGTCCGGATTGTCGTGGCCAATACCCGGATAAACATGAGCACAAAGCAGAACAGTAAAAGCATTGGCTGAATTGAACATCATAAACGCTGTACTATTTCTCGCCTTCACCATCATCATCCGAATAATTCTTTGCCTTTTATCGGGAGACTTGCAGCTTCCAGGTGTCTCCCTGAAAACAGATGAAGTCGGGGTGTTCAGCAAGTCCTTCAGGTTCTCTGTCGGGAGAATGTCAGGATAAATACCCGTGTGATCCCTGGGGAAACCGGGCCGGCACGTGATGGATCAGCCCGGTCTTGACTGTTCTGCGTTGGTCATTTAGTGAATGTGGGTCTTGAGTATAATGACAAGAAATATTGGATGGTTCTTGGCCATTTCAGAAAAAATGACTAATTTTATAAAAATCCAATTTTACTTCATTATGATGGAACTTATATCAAAACCAAAATCACAACTCATCAAACAACTCTGGGAGTCCGATCCGGTCATCAGGAAGATGCTTGTTCAGTCGGATAATCCGCGTGTTGCGCGGGAAAAGCTGTTCGAATATCTGAACCAGCTGGAACGTCACTATTTCAATATTTATTCGGATAAACCTTTTAAAGAAACTCATATTATTGATAAGGCCAATGCAAAGGAGTGCATCCGTGTATTAAAAAACATCATACGAACTGAAAATGAAGAAATAACTAATTTTTCAGCACTTGAACAACTCTTCCGTCTTGCTAAAAATGATTCTTCCATCACCAATATTTCCAAAGGATTTATTGCTGAATTCATCTTTTTGTTCCGGGGTATCAATGCAAATTCGGGAATTACAGTGGACAAATTCATTCTTCCCGCGGATGACCATCAGGCATCTTTGTTAAGATCTGAAAAACTGGATGAGTATGCTGAAAAAATGCATTTTTCTTTAAAGAAATTCAAAAGCGGCACTGATACTGAGTTGCAACAGAGAATGAGGTCAATGAAAAAAAAGATCCTTGAACATTTCCAGTCTTCTGAAGAGGATTGGGAACAGTATACCTGGCATTTAAAGCACATTATTAGTGATACCAAAACACTTAGAAAGCTGGTAAAACTTGAGAAAGAAGAACTTCAGGGATTACAGTATGCTGAACAAAACGGGATCCCGTTTCAAATAACACCCTATTACCTGTCCTTGTTTAATGAAGATGGCAAAACACGGGAAGACAGGGCTATCCGGGCACAGGTCCTGCCCAGTATGCACTATGCTCAAAAAGTTCGGGACAACAAGCTGTTTCATATGGACATGGATTTTATGGGAGAGAGGTCAACCAGTCCTGTGGAGGGGATTACGCGCAGATACCCACAGATTGTCATTCTGAAACCGGTGGACATTTGCCCACAGATTTGTGTTTATTGCCAGCGTAACTGGGAGCTTAAACCGCTTAAAGAATCCAGGATGACCAAAGCCAAGGTGGCAAAAGCGATTGAATGGATAAAAAACAATGAACAGATATCGGAAGTGTTAATAACTGGTGGCGATCCCTTTATCCTTAACAATGAGAATATCGATCTGATGTTGGATCAGCTGTCAGCAATAAATCATATTGAACGAATCCGGATCGGGACCAGGACACTGGTGACCCTGCCATTCAGGATCAATCAAGCGCTGGTGAACATTTTAAAGAAATACCACAAACCCGGATCCAGAGAGATCTGCATCATAACCCATGTGGAACACCCAACTGAAATTACATCCGATACCATTCAGGCGATCCGTAAAATCAGGGAGGCGGGAATAAGTATCTACAATCAGCAGGTTTTCACTTACTTCAACAGCCTCCGGTACGAAACCTGTTCGCTGCGGCTCACGCTGAAACGTGCGGGCATAGATCCCTATTATACTTTCAATACGAAAGGAAAGGATGAAACGGAGGACTTCAGGGTTCCGATCGCCAGGCTTGAACAGGAACGAAAGGAGGAAGCACGGTTTTTACCAGGGGTCATCCGAACCGATGAACCGGTCTTCAATGTCCCCAAACTGGGCAAGTCACATCTGAGAGCCTGGCAGGACCATGAGCTGATTATGATATTGGATTCCGGCCGGCGCATGTACCGGTTCTTTCCCTGGGAATCAAAGGTTACGCTTGTGGATGATTATATTTATACCGATGTATCCATCTATGATTATTTAAAAAGACTGTATGGGGACAAGGAAGATATAAATGATTATAAATCAATCTGGTATTATTTTTAATCTTCTTTTGTCAAAATCCTTAAGGAAAAATGTCACACCACAGCATGCATCCTTACCACATCAATCTTAACCTGAATGTCAGAGGGCTGGAACCTTCAGCTACCTTGGCCATCAATGAAAAAAGCAGCCAGCTGATCAAACAGGGAAAGGAGGTATTCAGACTCGGTCTGGGGCAATCTCCGTTTCCTGTTCCGGAGGAAGTGGTGGAATCACTTCGGCAAAATGCGTTTCAGAAAGACTACCTTCCCGTCAGGGGACTGCCTCAGCTAAGGGAAGCCATAGCCGACTTCAATTTCAGGATGCACAAAGTCGACGACCATATGGAAGATATCCTTATTGGCCCCGGAACGAAGGAATTAATATTCATACTGCAACTGGTCTATTATGGTGATCTGATTATCCCGACGCCAAGCTGGGTGTCGTATGCACCCCAGGCAAAGATCATTGGGAGAAACGTGTATTGGGTACCCACGCGCCACGACAATGACCTGAGAATGAGCCCGGACATGCTGGAGGAGATTTGCGAAAAAGATCCGGATAAACCAAGGATCGCCATCCTGAATTATCCTTCCAATCCAACCGGGGTGACCTACCCCATTGAACGATTGAAAAGACTTGCGGAGGTTGCCCGAAAATACAGGGTGATCCTGGTCTCGGATGAGATCTATGGTCTGTTGCATCATAATGGTCAGCATGTGTCGGTGGCCAGGTATTACCCCGAAGGAACGATCATCAGCAATGGGCTCAGCAAGTGGTGCGGTGCGGGAGGCTGGAGGCTTGGTTTCTTTTCCTTTCCATCAGGATTGAGATGGCTGCACACTGCCATGGCCATGGTGGCGAGTGAAACCTATACTTCCACCAGCGCACCGATACAATACGCAGCAGTAACCGCCTTCAAAGGGGGGCCATTTATGGACGAATATCTTTTACAAGCAAGGAAGATCCTGAAAACGATCCTTAAATATATCACGGTTCGTTTCAATGAATTGAACATTACCTATCCTTCACCACAGGGTGCCTTCTATCTTTTCCCTGATTTTGAATTCTACCGCGCAAAACTACTGAAAATGGGTATTGAGACCAGTCAGGAACTCTGCGATCGCATTCTTGAGGAAACAGGAGTGGCTATGTTGCCAGGATCGGATTTTGGACGCGATCCGGCCGAATTCTCCGCCAGGATAGCGTATGTGGATTTCAATGGCAGAGATGCAATGAGCGCATATGATCAACTTCTTCATGAAGCAAATAGCAATGACTCATTCGTTAAGGAATATTGTCCCAGGATAACCAGTGCAGTAGAACGACTGGGCAACTGGCTCCTGCATTAAAGCATCCACTGAGTCTGTCATTGAAGGTCTGCTGTAGACCAAGCCCAGGGATATCATTACCCTGATCAATTAAATCATGGGATCCAGCCCGGATCCATTTAACACGGAAGCCGCGGATCTCAATGCTGACAACACCATTCATGTTCTGGATGTGACTTCAATGGTCAATATCATCATGCAGGTGGGGGGTATCTTCTGTCCCTGCTTTCCTTCGATTTCTTATAAAGGACGGACCTACACCGCTGTTCAGATCGGCTCGCAAGGCTGGATGGCGGAGAACCTGACTATGGGCGAAAAAATCCCAGCTTGATAGTCGGACAGAGAAGGATGTTCAATTCAACTGGTAACGAAGGGTCAATGTGTCAGGATATGCACTCACTTCACATCCGGTAACAACCGGATAAGTCCTCCAAAGTGCTCATCATCAGTGCCGAAGAATATCTCTTTGTCACTGCCGGGCATTTCCCGGATCGCAATGCTTTCAACTTTCAGCCCATCCAGGTCAGCCAGCCTGTTATTGAGTCCCAGTTCAACAACAGGGTTTCCCTGTCCGTCATCATTCACTTTGCCTATCTGCCAGATCACGCTTCTGAAAGGTCCATCATCGTTTCCTGAATCATAAGTTGATACGATGTAGATATAGCCTTCAGCGTCGATATCCATGGCTACAACAGGCCGGGTACCGGGTCCAACCGGATCAACTCCTTCGTAGAGAATCTCTTCAAAGTCCCATAAATTCATGGGATCCAAAGAAAACTTCGCCCAGCGTATTTTCGTGCTGGCACTATCTTCTGCCCGCTCGGCGAAGAAGAAAACAAGTTGCTGCCCCACCTGGCTGACTTCGGTTGCTTCGACATTTATAATATCTACCGGCCAGTCAATATAATCATTAATTTCCAGCTCACCATTGTTGTAGATCCCATGAAAGATGCGACGGTAATTGGTTCCTTCCTGTCCGCTTTCCACAAATAAAAAGTCTTTTCCTCCGGGAATACTGCAGGAACTTTCCATATCACTTGAAACACCTCCGGGTCCCGGAAAAGATAGGTACAACGGTTCCCAAATGACCCCCTCGAATTCCGACTGGGGTAATCTTATCAGGCTGAACCGCGGCCAGTCCTGTTTTTCCGGACTGTTTTTCGAATCATGTACCCCAATGAAGACGTCATCGGCCACCCACGACAATCCGCTCAGGTTGGGCAGAGTGGAGGGAAAAACCGTATCGTCATCATCTGTGCAGGAAAACGGCAAGATCATCAAGAAGGTAACGGACAATAGCATGTTGAGCACTTGCAGACATTTGAAATGACGGTTGTTCATAAACAGTTGATATGGAATATAGGTTAGGGAAGGCAAAATTATGAAAAAGTATTTACATAAATTTCGCTGGTGATTTTAAGTGGCCTTTTTCAGTTCAGGACTGTCAAGATTCAATAAATCTTGAAAGGTTTCACTATGGCGGATCAGCGTATCCATCACCCGTTCATCGTCGATCTGGAAAACTTCAGCAATGATTCTGACGAGTTCCGGCAGGACTCCCCGGATGCGTTCGGTGACCGAGAGCTGCACCACCCCATCGGTGGCTTGATGGAAAAGTCCACCAAGTGTTTCATAGGCTGTGAAGCGTTTAACCGTTCCGAGGATGTTGTATTGAAGCACTGTAATGGATATCCTGGCAATCTGGGAAGCGAAGTCTCTGGACTGGGATTTCCCCAGCCCCAGCATGCTCTTGCTTTCTTTAAAGTTCAGCTCAATGCCCCAGCGCTTTTTGTTAAGGATAGCAGCCTCCTCGGCCGTAATGTCAGAGTTATCGGTCAGATCCGACAGAATTTATTTCTATATTTCTACTCTTGTCCTTTTGTTTGCGGTAACAATTACAAACGTACACCATGGGACGAACCCTTCAGGGGAGTAGCCCCTTTTAAAATTTTAGTCAATCAGTAGTGATAAATTTATTTAAGTACATTTGAACATAAAATCAAATCATGGATTCTCTAAAAAATTTTAATCCTTATGAAAAACACAGATGTTCTAATTATTGGTGGAAGTGCAGCAGGTATGGTGGCGGCTATTACTGGTAAATCTTCCTGGAATGAAAAAAGTTTTATTCTGGTGAAAAAACAAAAAGATGTCATGGTACCGTGTGGGATTCCTTATATTTTTGGCACGCTGGACAGCAGTCAATTGAATATTATGCCAGTAGATAACATGCTTGCAAAATCCGGAATTGAATCGATTGTTGATGAGGTGGTCAGTTTGGATAAAAATTCAAAAACTGCTAAGATTTCAAGTGGTGAAGAGATCCGTTATGATAAGCTGGTCATTGCCACGGGATCACTGCCTCTCATTCCAAGGTGGTTAAAAGGCACAAGCCTTGAAAATTTCTTTGTTATTCCCAAAGACAAGACCTATCTTGACCGGATGAAGGAAAAAATGGCCAGCTTGAAAAAAGTCGTTGTCATTGGAGCCGGATTCATTGGGGTTGAATTTTCCGACGAATTAAATAAAAGCGGTCATCAGGTCATATTAGTAGAAAAGGAAAATACAATTCTGGCAGCTGCTTTCGATGAAGAAGTTGCTGTAAAAGTTCGTGAAATTCTTGAAAATCGCGGAATTAAAATCATCACAGGCAATGGTATCAGTGAAATCGTCGGCAACTCAAAAGTTGAGAAAGTTAAATTAGAAAACGGGGAGATTCTTGAAGCGGATGCAGTCATCTTATCTGTTGGTTATCAACCAAATACAGAACTTGCAAAACAATCCGGAATTAACGTTGATGAAAGTGGTTTCATTGCGGTGGATGAATATATGAGAACACATGAAAAGGATATTTTTGCCATTGGCGATTGTGCCCAAAAGCGGGATTTTGTAACGCGAAAAAGAGTTCCAACAATGTTAGCTTCAACAGCCTGCGCCGAAGCCCGGGTTGCGGGTATGAATTTATTTGGAATTAACATTGTGAAAACGTTCAGTGGAACGATCAGTATTTATTCAACGGCTATTGGCGATTGGGGATTTGGAACAGCCGGAATTACTGAAAGACATGCAAAAGAAGAGCATATTTCTGTTGTTACCGGATTATTTGAAGGCATCGATCGTCATCCCGGTAATTTACCCGATATGCACAAACAACTTGTTAAACTTATTGTTGCGAAATATTCAGGTGTGATTGTCGGAGGAGAAGTGATCGGGGGTCTAAGCGCAGGTGAATTAACCAACGTGATCGGGCTGGCCATAGAAAACCGAATGTCCGTCAATACTTTATTGACTTCTCAAATTGGAACACATCCGTGCTTGACAGCATCTCCCGCTGCCTATCCATTGATTAAAGCTGCTGAAATTGTTGCTGAAAAAATGAAATGCAAAGAATAAAATCAGATAACCATAAAGGTTTTATTCCTTATACGAACAGGCCACTGCGTTCAAGTTTACCTCCCCCGCTACCGAGTTAATGCAAAGTCTTTTAGCACCACTCGTGAAAAGGTGGAAACTTCTACCGCACTAATTGTCACAAGTCAGGACAGTCACTATACAAAGAACGCAAGCAGACTGAATCTGCATTTTTGGCTTTCAGGTGTCGAGGTTCAATACTTTTTTTACGCCAAACTTCTGAAAATCCCTCGTGCCTCCGCCTTGTTCAATAACATGGAGCACCCTTTCATCCCTGTTGAAAAAGCCGGTTCCAAAAATCATTCGGAGTTGACCGTACACGGTGAAAAAAGGATGCATGATCGATGAGGGTCCCAGCAGGTAGACGTGCGAATCACCGGATATTTGGCGCATTATTTCAAGGAATGTGCCATTGGAAACAGATGTCGAGGTAAGAATGATGGCTTCAGATGTGCTCAGGTAACGTGATTTTTCTTCGTCGGGAATGACACCAGCCTCGCTTTTAATCAGATCAAATACCTTTAAATCAATTCCTTCATTGGTCAGCCTGTCGATAACAGGTTTAAAATATCCTATCATGGTAACATGTTCAACGTTCCCAAAATCGATGGCTTCACAAATGTCCGTATTTTCCATACCCGAAACCCGGGAATTCAGCAATGCATTCAGGTACGCATTATAGATGATTCGGCTGGCCCTGTTGTTCAGGTCAGGGACAAGAGCGTTCTTCCCACGCACATCCACGCTGACTCCAAGGTTTGCGCAAACTCCAATATCCCCGTTCTTTAACATCACGGCGGAATACTTCATTCCTGTGACAAATTTTTCAATCTTTTCCTGATCAAAACCATATTCCCCCATAAAATACTCCAGGGGATCCTCATCTGTCCAGCAATGGATCATATTTTTGCCCTCTGGAATCGTTTTTTCTGAATATAATCTGTCATAATTCCTGAATAGACACCATGCTATCTCAAACAAATTATACGTTACATAGTGTCATTACATTTTGCAAGAATAGGTATTTTTTTTACAGACCACTTTCGTTTCATATCTCCAATCGCATTCAGGGACCATATATTTGAACATTTTTGGAAATTTAAATTATTTGTTTTACATTTGGACGTCTAATTGTAAATTATAGTTTGTATGGTACCGCGTCCGTTTTGGATTGATAGAATCAATCAAGCATGGGAAACTCGTTCAATCGTTTGGCTTTCGGGGGTTAGAAGGGTGGGTAAAACAACGATTGCCAAAATGCTACCTGGCATAGAATATTTGAATTGTGATCTTCCTTCAACCCAACGAAGAATTGAAGATCCGGAATCCTTTTTTTATGGACTAAAAAATGTCCGTTATCTTGTACTGGATGAGGTTCACCAGCTTGAAAATCCCAGCAGTGTTTTGAAAATAGCTGCAGATGAATTTCCTGAACTCAAAATCCTTGCAACAGGTTCTTCCACCCTTGAAGCAACTAAAAAATTCAGGGATGCACTCACTGGCAGAAAACATGTCATCTATCTTCCCCCAGTCCTGTGGAATGAATGTCGGCAGCAATTTGATATTCACAATCTGGATCATCGGTTGTTTTTCGGGGGCCTTCCTGAGCCATTACTTTCCAGGTCAGGAGATCTGTCATTTTTTTCAGAATGGTTCGATTGTTACTATGCCCGGGATATTCAGGAACTGTTCAATGTGCGTAACCGGTCAGGTTTCTTAAAACTGATGCATCTTTTATTCAGGTCGAGTGGCAATCTGATCGATTACACAAATTTATCAAAACTGAGCGGTCTGTCACGGCCAACAGTTTTATCCTATTTAGAGGCACTCCGTATTGCAAATGTTGTGTTTCCACTTACTCCCTATCATGGTGGTGGGAGAAGAGAGTTGACTCAACAGCCTAAATATTATTGTTTTGACACAGGATTTATACGGTTCGTTAAAGGATGGAATGAACTAAGAGAAGAAGACCGTGGATTTCTGTGGGAACATCTTGTACTGGATATGCTAAGGGCCTCTATTCCATATCCTCAGATCTTCTACTGGCGGGATAAATCAAACAGGGAAATTGACTTTATCATCAAGCGATCAGGTGAAGCGGTCGATCTTATAGAATGTAAGATTAATCCTGATCATTTTTCTGGTTATGCTGTAAAAGTTTTCCGTGAATCATATCCCCTGGGCAATAATTATTGCATCAGCCCTTATATTACAAAAAGCTATTCAAGCAAAAGGGATGATCTTCTGATAACCTTTATTGGAGATTTGGAAGAGTATTCAGCTATTTTGATCTGAGCACAAACCAGTTAACATTATCATTTCCGGCTCCGATTGAGCCAAATAAATTAAAAATCAACCATCAGATATCCTTAATCTGATATCAAAAAACCTGAACTCCCGTTCAGGTTTTTTGTAGCCCCACCAGGAATCGAACCTGGATTTAAAGTTTAGGAAACTTCCGTTCTATCCGTTGAACTATAGGGCCGGCTAAAATATTTTCCGCTGCAAAGATATGAAATCCGGAGCTGATATCTGATTAACCGATTAACCGATATCTGATATCTGATTTTTATTCATCATTCAAATCCTAAATCAAATATCCGTTCATCGTTAATCTGATATCTGTTTTTCTGTTGTACAGAAAAACAGAAGGAGCGTGCCACCCATAACACGCTCCTTACTAAAGTAACCCAAATCTTGAATTACGAAACAGTAGTATAGTAATTCACCCAATCACTGACTTAATCCGAAAAAATGAAAAAGGTAATACGATCTCCATAACAATTTTTACAAAATTTTATGGAGAGAAGTAAAGATTTACGAACAAGGATTGATGATTTGTGGTTTTTGAAGTGAATTCAAAGATCTTTGTTCCTTGTTCGTCAATCATTTTAAAACACCTACAGCCGTTGTCCTGCCGCAAACAAATGAAAAGAGCGTGCACCCATTCACGCTCTTTCATTAACCCGGTTTTTTACGTAACAGAGGTTAGTAATTCACCCAATCTGAACCTTAATCGGAAAAAATGAAAAAGGTAATACGATTTCAATAAAATTTTTTTTAAAAATTTTATTGAAAGAAGTAATGATTTACGAACAAGGAACAAAGATTTATGATTTTTGAAGTGAGTTCAAAGATCAAAGATCTTTGTTCCTTGTTCGTCATTCCCATTCCTCTGTTTGTTAATGACTAACGTTTTTAGCTTTACGTTGAACAATCTTGTGGATCCCGTGATCCTTGCCCGACCTTTGCACCAAAGTATGAACCGGTGCCGGAAAGGCAATGCCTTTCCGAATCTCCAGAACGGGATAAGATTATACTGCGGTTCAGGGATGGTCACTTTTACCACCAAAGGCGCTCTGTTTTAAGTCCGGGAATTGAACTGAATAAATAAACAATGCTTCCTCCGTGAAATATTAGTGTACTATTTTGTACCTTTGCCTCCCCATTCTGATGATGGGATTGTAAGTACCACTTAACCTTTAAAAAATGAATGATTTGTTTGAACTGATCATTTCCCAGCTGGGAAATGATACCGTGGACAGGATGAGTGCACGGGTAAATGAAAATCCATCCAACACCCAGAAAGCCATCCAGAACGCCATCCCGATCCTTGTTAATGCACTGGCAAGAAACTCTTCCAGCAGCGAGGGTGCAAGTTCACTGCTGAATGCTCTTACCAAGGATCATGACGGAAGCATCCTGGAGGACATGACAGGTTTTCTTACCAATCCGGCAGTGGCAAACGGAGCCGGTATCCTGAAACATGTACTGGGTGGCAACCGCAATAAGGTAGAAAACTATCTGAGCAAATCCAGTGGAATCAGCCTGAGCTCAGCCGGTAATATCCTTGAAATGCTCGCTCCGATCCTTATGGGATTCCTGGGCAAACAAAACAGGTCTTCCGGAACAGGCGGAGGAATCATCGATATCCTGCAGTCAGTGCTGAACAAGGGGCAAGCTGCCGATCCACAGCAACAAGCCAAACAGGAATCAATCTTCAACAAACTCCTGGATAAAGACGATGATGGTTCCATCGCCGACGATATCCTGGATATCGGTACGTCGATCTTCGGTAAATTTTTACGAAGAAAATAATTATTCATTTAACACTTTTATGTCATGGGATTAAGAAATTTTATCAAGAACATCGGTAAAAAACTTACCGGTGTTGAAACAGAAACCAAAACACTCAGCCCTGCTGAAATTCTCCAGCAAAATGCAACGGCAACACTTGCCCTGAAGAACCTGCTGGCAAAAATGGCACTGCCCATTGAAAACCTGAATGTCATCTATGATCAGGGAAAAGTGACCCTGTTCGGGAAGACCGAGTCGCAGGAAACCTCTGAAAAAGCGGAATTGATCGTAGGAAATACACAGGGTGTGGCGGAAGTGGACAACAACATCGAGGTGGTGGTACCGCAGCCGGAGGCTGTATACCACACCGTGGTCAAAGGTGAATACCTTTCCAAGATTGCCAAACAATATTATGGCAATCCCAACCGGTACATGGAGATCTTCGAGGCCAACAAGCCGATGCTGAAGGATCCGGATGAGATCTATCCCGGACAGGTGCTGCGGATACCGAATGTGACCAAATAACCATATAATGGTGAGGAAGAGACTGCAGTCACTTCCTCACCATTATGTGAATTTCTTTTAACTGCTCCTCGTCCAGCGGGGCAGGCGAATCAATCATCATATCCCTGCCTGAATTATTTTTGGGGAAGGCGATCACGTCGCGTATGGAATCGGCACCTGCGAACATGGCTACAAGCCGGTCAAAGCCGAAAGCAATCCCTCCGTGCGGGGGAGCACCATACTCAAAGGCGTTCATCAGGAATCCGAACTGCTCCTGGGCTTTTTCTTTAGTAAAGCCCAGCACCTGGAACATTCTGTGCTGAAGATCCCTGTCGTGGATCCGGATCGAGCCTCCACCGATCTCTACACCATTAATGACCAGATCATACGCATTGGCCCTGACAGCACCAGGATCGGTATCCAAAAGGTGGTTATCCTCCGGTTTGGGAGAAGTAAAGGGATGATGCATGGCATAATAGCGATGGGTCTCCTCATCCCATTCCAGCAACGGAAAATCCACGACCCACAGGACCTCATACCGGTCAGGATCACGCAATCCCAGGCGGGTACCCATTTCCAGCCTGAGCTCACTGAGGGCTTTCCGGGTGCGGGAAGCCTCCCCGGCAAGGATCATCACCAGATCATTGGGTTCGGCATCAAAACACCGCACCCACTCTTTTAATTCATCGGCAGTAAAGAACTTATCAATGGTGGATTTGATGGTTCCATCCGAATTATACTTCACATAGATCAGTCCCCTGGCTCCGATCTGCGGCTTTTTTACAAACTCCGTCAGCTCATCCAGCTGTTTGCGGGAATAATCACCGCATCCCTTTGCGCAAATACCTGCAACAAGCTCCGCTTCTTCAAAAACAGAAAATCCCTTTCCTTTGGCCAGGTCAGTGACCTCCACAAACTTCATTTCGAACCGGGTGTCCGGTTTATCGGAACCATAAAATTTCATGGCTTCTGCATAACTCATTGCCGGGATCCTTCCTATGCGGATATCCTTGATCACATCGAAAAGATGATGGATCAGTCCGCTAAAGGTCTCCAGCACATCTTCCTGTTCCACGAAGGCCATTTCACAGTCGATCTGGGTGAATTCCGGCTGGCGGTCGGCGCGGAGATCCTCGTCGCGGAAACACTTGACGATTTGCATGTAGCGGTCATATCCCGCAACCATCAGCAGCTGCTTGAAGGTTTGCGGGGACTGGGGCAACGCATAGAACTGCCCGGGATTCATCCGTGATGGTACCACAAAGTCGCGTGCGCCTTCAGGGGTAGACTTGATCAGGCAGGGGGTCTCGATGTCCAGGAATCCCTGTGAGCTCAGGTAAGTGCGTGTTTCCATGGCCATCCGGTGACGCAGCTCCAGATTCCTCAGGTTTGGAGTCCGCCGGAGATCGAGGTACCGGTATTTCATCCGCAGCTCCTCTCCGCCGTCGGTAAGGTCCTCAATCGTGAAAGGAGGTACTTTGGAACTGTTCAGCAGTTCCAGCGTTTCAACCAGGATCTCAATATCCCCGGTAGGCATTTTGAGATTTTTATTGCTTCTTTCGGTCACCTTTCCGGTTGCCCGGATGACATCTTCCCTGCCCAGCTTACGTGCTTCCTGGCAGAGAGCGGGATCGGATTCCATATTAAATACCAGCTGGGTGATACCGTATCGGTCACGGATATCCACAAAGGTCATCCCTCCCAGGTCGCGGGAGCGTTGCACCCAGCCACTCAGGGTGACCGTCAGGCCGGCATGTTTCAGGCGGAGTTCGCCGCAGGTGTGGGTTCGGTACATGGGGATTGGTTTGAATTAAGGGAGTAAAGGTAGGGAAAAAGCTACAAGCTGCAAGCTAAAAGTCGAAGCGGAGCGAAGATCCCACCGAAAGGTGGGACTGCAAGCTGGTATCTGAGATTTTTCGTACTTTTGCTGACAAACTTTGTTAATAAATAGAACAAACCATGAAACATTTGATTATCACCTGCATGATGGCAGGGCTGCTGATTCCCTTTGCGCTGACGGCCCAGGTAGAAAAACCGGTGACTCCGGAAGAAGGCTATGTCTTTACGATCGTCAAACAGGTGAAGGCCACACCCGTTGAGAACCAGTACCGGTCGAGCACCTGCTGGAGCTTTTCCTCCACGGCATTTCTGGAATCCGAACTGCTGAGGATCAGAGGCGACGAATATGACCTGTCGGAAATGTTCGTCATTTACCATACGTATCTGGAAAAAGCCATTAAATACATGCGGCTCCAGGGAAATATCAACCTCGCAGGAGGAGGGGCTTTTCATGACGTTACCGATGTGATGCGCGATTACGGAATGATGCCTGAAAAAGCCTACACCGGGCTGGCAATCGGTGGAGAAAACCCGGTCCATAATGAGATGGACAAAGTGGTCAAAGCTTATATGGACGCCGTTGTCTCAAATCCGAACGGAAAACTGACCCCGGTATGGAAGGAAGGGCTGAAGGGGATCCTCGACGCTTATCTGGGAGAGATCCCGGAGGAATTCACCTACAACGGCAAGAAATACACGCCGAAAAGCTTTGCCGAAAGCCTGGATCTGGATCCTGATGATTACGTGGAGATCGGGTCCTATACCCACCACCCCTTTTATAAGCCCTTTGTGATTGAATTACCCGACAACTGGCGCTGGGGAAGCATCTGCAATGTTCCGCTGAACGAAATGGAAGAGATCATCGACAACGCCCTGAACAATGGGTACTCGGTAGCCTGGGGAGCCGATATCAGCGATAAGGGCTTCTCGTGGAAGAACGGCGTGGCAATCGTCCCCGATGAAAAACTCACCGACCTGACGGGAACTGAAAAGGAGAAATGGGAAAAGCTGACAGAGAAAGAGCGGCAGGATGCCCTTTATAAATTTGACAAACCGGGCAGGGAGAAAACGATCACACAGCAGATGCGGCAGGACGCGTTCGACAACTACAGCCTGACCGATGACCACGGCATGCAGATCATCGGTATTGCCAAGGATCAGTATGATAATCCGTATTACCTGGTAAAAAACTCGTGGGGCACGGATCATAAATACAAGGGCTATTTCTACGCTTCAAAACCCTACGTACTGATGAACACCATCGACATCATGGTGCACAAGGATGCGGTCCCGAAACAGATCCGGAAAAAGCTTGATCTGTAATGATCCTTTCCATCATCATCCCCGCTTACAACGAGGCGAAGACCATCCACCTGATCCTGGATAAGGTGCTGGCGGTCAAACTGATCGGCAACATTGAAAAGGAGATCCTCATTGTCAACGACTGCTCCGGGGATGCCACGATGGCCGTCGTTGAGCAATACATTGAAACCCATCCTTCCTGTAACATCCGTTTGCTGAACCAGCCGAAAAACCTGGGAAAGGGTGCGGCCCTGCACCGGGGCATTGACGAAGCCAGCGGAGATTATATCATGATCCAGGATGCTGACCTGGAGTACGATCCGCAGGAGTACAACCTGCTGCTGAAACCCGTGACCGATGGCTTTGCCGATGTGGTGTACGGATCCCGGTTCCTTGGCGGAAACCCTCACCGCATCCTCTTCTTCTGGCACAGCATCGGCAACAGGCTCCTGACCCACCTGTCCAATATGTTTACCAACCTGAACCTGACGGATATGGAGACCTGTTACAAACTCTTCAGGGCGGTGATCATCAAGAAGATCCATTTATGCGAGAACCGGTTTGGCTTCGAACCCGAAGTGACAGCCAAGATCGCACGCTTCAAGGGAATCCGGATCTATGAAGTAGGAATCTCCTATTACGGCCGAACCTACGAGGAGGGGAAAAAGATCACTGCCCGGGACGGATTCCGGGCAATCTGGTGCATCCTGAAATACAATCTCTTCAACAGAAGGTACCTGAAATGACTTACCTCAATCCATCTTTTGCAACATCCTTCGTACGGTACATCCGCGACCTTAGAATCCCGATGCGGTTCAGAAAATGCACCAGCGAGGTCTTCAGCACCCCGAAGGCATAAACGGTGCTGTTCCGTAAATTAATGGAGGATGCTTCCCTGAAGTATTTCGTGGGGCAGGTGATCTCCGCAATTGGGAAACCCGCGTAAATGATCTGTGAAAGCATCTGGTTGTCGAACACGAAATTATCCGAATTGGCATTGAAGTTCACCCGTTCCAGCACCTCCCTCGAGAACGCCCTGTAACCAGTATGGTATTCTGAAAGTTTCTGCCCCACCAGGAGATTCTGCAGGAGGGTCAGAACACGGTTGGAGATATACTTTATCAAGGGCATTCCGCCTTTCAATGCACCGTTGCCCAGGATGCGCGAACCGAGCACCACGGGATACACATCGTTGGCGATCAGAAACGCCATGGAGTGAATGAGCCTGGGCGTGTACTGGTAGTCGGGATGCAGCATGATGACAATGTCGCCGCCGAGCTCCAGGGCCTTGTTGTAGCAAGTCTTCTGATTCCCTCCGTATCCCTGGTTCTGGCCATGGACCACGATATGCCGGATCCCGATGCGATGTGCCAGTGCGGCTGTCCGGTCAAGGCTTTTATCGTCCACAAGAACCACCTCGTCCACAATATCGAAAGGGATTTCCTGATAGGTCTGTTCAAGGGTCATTTCTGCATTGAATGCAGGCAAAACGACGATTATTTTCTTGCCGTTGATCATATCCGGCTGATTAATTTAGCTTTACAATTTCCAGGTCATCAAAATAGACAGGTTGGCTTCCGCTGTTCCAAAGATACACCTTCAGCGGATCACTCCCAAGTTCACCGGGAACGGTGACATACATCACCAGCTGCCTCCATCCGCTTTCGTCCGACCGGATGTTGTCGTTCACCGACTTATAGTACAATTCCGGTTTTGGGGCAGCCACCACCAGATGGCTTTCGTAATAATCCCCGTACCTCCATACGCTGATCCGGTACCGGTCGCCTGCCTTCAGGTCCGTCAGGGTGTATTCCAGTCCGAACCGGTTCTCTGTATCGAGCTTGACGGAGCGGGAACCGGATCTGGCCTGCTCGCCCGAATGCAGCCAGCCTCCTCCAAAAGTACGGTTGCTGTTAATAAAACGGGAAAAATCAGATGTCAGCGAATCAGCATTGCAATAAATTCTTTCTCCGAAAGGTGCATTCAGATGCGCCAGTGCCGGCCCTATGGCATTGGTGTCCAGCTCATAGAGCGAATGGATCCGTCCTTTGTACACCTCTTTCAGGGGAAATCCTTTCTTTCCGATCGTCGCCACTTCATCCCCGGAGATCACCCGGCTGATGAAAATGATCCTGGGACCCGAGATCCGGAGAATGTCTTCCATGCTCATTTCCGCTTCCCAGTTATAAAAGAGGTAATTCCTGACATCAAAGAAATAGGTCTGGGGATACACCGCTTTCAGTTCCGGCAGGATCCTTCGTTTGGCATAAGCATTCCCAAACTTTAGGGCCGAGTATTTATTGATGGTGTTCGGGTAGTAATAAACACGTGTGAATCCGGCATATTGCTCATCAACCTTCAGGAACGTGGCATCGGTTTCCTCATTGGTGATGCGGTAATGATGATCCGCTGTTTTCAGGTAGGGTAAATTCCCGATCATAAAGATGATCACCAGTGCCAGGAAGAGGACCGGAGTGGCAATCTTCGTCAGCTTAGGATGGGACGAGAGGCGTTCAAGGCTCAGGGTGATCAGAAAAACGGAAAGCCCCAGAAAGCCCTGGGCGGGGAGGAGGTAGTGGTTGGCATGGTAATGCTTGGCAACGATGATGATACTTAGGGCGATCATGAAGGTGATGGCCGCAAGCAGCTTCACGGAGGGAATGGGCCCGTTGATTGTTTCACCGGGTGTTCTCCTGAGGATCTTGCGCGCCAGCAAGACAGCCAGCAGCGCAAGGGAAACGAAAAAGACCGCCGACATGACCGGGTTTGCCACGAAGATCTGTCCAATGTTGCTGAAATAGGTCTGTGTATCGATGAAACCCTCACTACCCTGGCCATAGATGCCAGTATGGGTCGTTAGCCGGTAAAACCAGTCAAACATATGCCGGTATTCGGGAAGGGCAGGGGAGGTGAACACAATGAAAGTCACCGCTGTACCGATGACAAAGAGGCTCTTGCGCAACCAGCCGTGTAAGCGGAGCAGGGGAACGAAAAACAGCGGGAAATAGGTGGCCTTGGTGGCCAGCCCGAATCCTGATAAAAGGGCAAAGAAGAGCACATATTTCCAGGAATCCCTTCCGGAATCATACAGATAATAGACCAAGAGCATCACCATGACGGTTGACACCATGAACAGGACGGGTTCCGGAGAAACCTTGGTCCAGACGTGTTCCAGCACATTGGCCGAAAGAAACGGGGTGATCTGAAAGATCAGGGCATACCACAGGGAACCTGTATTTTTCCAAACCACCCATCCCAGCAGGAGTAAAAGCACTGCAGTAAGAATGATGAAGGTTACCCGGATCAGCTGGATATACCGGTCGGGATCACGGATCACCCTTTCGACCAGCGGGTGGTCGTGATGCCGGTCAAATACGGAGGACAGGGCCAGGATAACGGCACTCCCTTCCATCACCGTCGTACCTGGATTGTCGACATGCCCGACGGGCTGCATCTTTAACAGGTTCAATGCATTGACAAGGTAGATGTAATCGGGGTCATTGGCAAACCGGGCCCTGTGAAACGTGATCCCAAAAACCGAGTAGAGGATGGGGAGGATCAGCAGGATAACGATCAGGGCGGGTTTTTTCATCAGGAAACCAGGTGTGTTTTTTAGAGCGCCATCTGGGGCTGGAACTGAAGGATGCCGTTAATGTATTTGGAATTTTTTATCAGGCGGAAGGGCAGCTGGCCTGTGATCTCTTCCGCCACATCATCGTGATCAAAGTCATATTTAAGCTCCAGAACCACTTCGGTATCGGCCGGGCGATCCCGGTCAAACAGATTCGGTAGGGTTAGAACCTCAAAATACCGCAGCCTGTCGTCGATGGTGATCCTGAATTTCCGGTCGTGGCTCTGATAATAGCTCCGCTGATAGGTGTTCAGCAGGGAGGGCTGCAGGCTTGCCAGTTCATTTCTGACCCATTCCGGCAGCGCTGATTGCGCAAACACAACTGATGTGTCAGCGGCGGTAAAGCCCCGGTCAAAATCAAAGGGCTCCAGGGGAAAGGACAGCTTTCGGCCCACAAACCCGTCCTTGACCTTGATCTCCAGTACCGGGTGTTCAAGATGTCCAAAAAGATCCCCGTACCAGCGGATCCGGAATTTTTTCCTGTTGGCGCTGCCGTAAATGTTGTCGTAGAAAAAACTCAGCGATGGGGTGTCAAAATACAGGTTATTGACGTGCCGCAGTTGATAGATCGGAGAAAACGCGGCCGGGTGCAACCGGATGATCATTTCTGCCTCGGAACGGGAGTAGGGATAGATCAGGAATTTTCTTTCAAACCGTTGACGGAGAAGGGGAGTATGCTCGCTGTTCATCATCCTGCACCCGATTAATAACCTTTGTTATCGATGAACACCACCTTTACGTCGGGGCTGATCTTCTGCAGTTCCTCCTTGCAATCCTGGAGGGAGTTTGTATGTTTTATCTCGATCAGGAAAGAGGCCTCGATCAGATGGTTCGATTCATCGAACCGTTTCAGTTCGGCAGCGATGAAATTCTTGCGCACGATGTCGCTGATGGTACTGAGTGGTATTTGTCCGGGTGAAGCGCTTGAGATGGTAAGGAAAAGGTTTTGTTTTTCCGATTTACGGGATAAAAAGTGGCGGGCCCAGAGAATGGCCACAATGATCAGAAAAGCGATCACCACAATGTTGCGTTGATTAGCCCCCAGTCCCAGCCCGACAGAGATACACAGGAACAGGTAGGCCAGCTCTTCGGGTTCTTTTATGGCGTTCCTGAACCTGACAATGGAAAGGGCTCCGACCAATCCAAGAGAGAGGGCCAGAGAGGACTTGACGATGGAAATGATCAGCATGGTGGCAAAGGCCAGCAGGATGAAGTTGGAAGCAAAACTTCTCCTGTTCGACAGGCTTTTCCCGCATTTGAGATAAGTCCACCGTAAAATCACCATCAATACAACAATGATCGCCGAGTTGATCAGAAAATCAGTGACCGATATCTCTGATGTCTGGGTGATCAGAAACTTTTGAAACAATTGCCATTTATCCTGCATGATCCAATTATTTAGAATTAATAATTAAAGCTAATCTGATTTCTGCTTCTGTTTAATAGAAAATGGAGGCGACGTCTTTCTTGTCTCCCTGAATCACGCTATCATTCAGGTATACCGTTGATTTCTCTTCAATCCACATCAGGTGTTTGATATCACGGAACTGCATCCGTTGTGCCTTGATCGTTCCACCGCCGTATTCCGGTTTTTTCCGGTAGGCCGTCATTCCGTACATACAACCAGAAATGCTGACATCCGATAAATTCAATACCGACAGGTCCTTGGAAGCCACCCCTTTGTCGGAATCAACGATGATGCAATTGCTCACCGTCAGCGTTGATTTCTCTCCGCAGCTGATCCCCTTGTCGCCGGCATTGATCACATAGCAGTCGCTGATCTCAATGGTGCTGCCTGAAAAGTCGATGGCGTCATTGGTCAGTTGCATGAACCGGCAGCGTAGCACCTTTCCCGTACAGAAATCACTGTCGAATGCATCTCCGAAGGTGTTCCGAAACGTCACGCTGTCGGTCAGAAAATCAGAACGGATGATGTTCAGGGCATCTTCACAAAGGTTATCACGAAAAACGCTGTTATGGATATCCACATCCGATTCATAGAAATTGACAGCTCCGGTCAGTGTCCATCCTTTATAATCCAACGTGTTCAGATTTTCAAAAACAGTATGCCGGACCTGGCATCTTTCCCCCGTCTGCAGCACGGTAAATCCCATGGCTGAAGAATCAGAGGAAGTTATCCGTACGGGCTCTGTTGCAGTCCCCTGCATGAACACGGGGGAATAGGATATGAAACCTGCCCGGTTGCGGATATCCAGCGTACAGCCCGGCTCAAAATACACCCTGTGCCCGGCCGGAACGACCAGATATTCATTCAGGTCGTGATACCCTCTTTTAAAGATCACCCGATCCCCTTCGATAACAAAAGAAGTATCCCTGGCAAAAACACCCAACTGTACCAACTCCCTTCTCGGGTTTCCCTCTGTCGGGTATGGCCAGGGGTTGACCGGGACAACGTAGGTCTTCTCACGTCCCTTTACCCAGAAATAAAGAAACTGAACAGCCGTGTCGGATTCAATGAGAGCAGACTGGTCTTTGCCGGAAACAAAGGAAGGTATGGTGAAGCCGGGAGCGACAGGATAACGTAACCGGTCGGGACCCTTACCTGTTCCCAATAAAAGGATATCGTGCGTGTAATTATTGAAAACCCGTACCCAGGCGGTCCGGCCTTCAGTTTTTTCCATATAGGCCTTTATGTAATGGGGTGGAAAAAGATCGTGAAAGGCGGTATCATATTTTGTCTGGACCCTGAAGTTCTTCAAGAGCCTGGAAGCGTACTCCGGATCCTCGCTGACCATTTTTTCATACCGCACCAGGCCTTCACGGACTCCCGCAGCACTCTTTAAAAGAAACTGACGGTCATACCGGTAATAAGGAAATTCCTTACGGATCGCTTCCTCGTATTCCGTAAGTTCAGGATCAATGGATCGCAAGAACGTGCTGATAAAATCCTCCGAAGAATATTTTTCAAGATAATGAATGTATAGCTTTATAAATTGCTGATCCTGAAATAGATAAAAAAGAATCAGCTGGTGTGGCTCTATATCGGATTTACCAAATTTATCGAATTCTCCTAAAAACGCCTGGTTACCGATAGGCAAAATCGGACCGTGCGTATATCCGTCAAAAACAATGGGTTCCAATTTGCAGAGCACGGGATTATAATACAGCCGCTGGTTGTGCCAAGGAATGGCGTGCCAGGCCTGGGTTACATCGCATATGGCGTAGTAGCGGGCCAGTTTGTCGAGGTCAAACAGCTCCGAAGGAGGCTGAAGGGTGTTTTTGAACTCGTAGGCAAGATTCTGGGCAATCAGGAACTCAGCCTTGAGGGTTGGGTCTTCCACGGTCCGGTTGACATTGAACGGTTCAATGACCGATGTTTCGAAACAGGGCAGCATATGATACCGTTTCGTCAGGTAGGCGACCTGTTGAATAGCCCAGAAGGCTTCTTCCGTTAATTTCAGGATCGGTCCTTCCCTGCGATTTCTGGATTCAACCAGGTGCTTTTCGAAATGCTCTTCGTAAGCATACAGGCCAAGGCTTCTTTCTTTGAAGTAGACCGGAATGAATTCATAGGAGGTGTTCAGAACATCCTCCTGGTCGCATAAACGATGAGCTGTCCACTCGCTCAGAAAATCGCGTGCCGCCGGTGTTTGTATGGAAAAAGTACGCATATGTCTCCAGCTGTATTCCTTTCTAAGCTTGATCCTGAACGACCATTTCTCACCGTACAAATGATCGAGCCAGTCGCCTTTCAGGCGGACCCTGGCTTCCATCATATCCCCGTTTTGACCGAAAAACAGGATCCCCGGAACCCAGGATGAGGCATCTGTTTCGAGAACACCCTGTTCGAAAGCCTTCATTCTGTCGCGCTCTATGGTGATCAAATCCACCGAATCGATGAACAGGCGCAGGGGACTCTGGCTGTATTCGGGATAGTGTTTCCCGGAGGATGAAAAAATATGCAGGTCATCAAAATAGACCGTGGCCGTATCCGGGTTCCAGACATAGATGACCATTTCCGCCTCACTGATGGTCGGTGGTATGAAGAATTCGAGCCGGATGAGTTCCCAGCCGCCGGAGTCAGCCTCCACCACCATCCGGGAAGCCTGGTAGAATTCGTTATCCAGGATATCGGCCACCAGAACGCCGGCATCTTCAGGTCCTTTTTTCCATACCCTGAGATCAAAATACTCATCGGCCGACACTAAGGGAAGGGTACATTTCAAGCCATACTGTTCATCGGGTGTCAGCTTAATGGCAAACTTCCCCGAATGAGACTCCCCGGTAGTCCGAAGATGAGCACTGCCCAACCGGTAGCTGGTATCTGTCGTAGAAAACGATACCCCATCGGAAGTGATACCTTCCAGGTCACTAAAAAAGTCCCTCCCCGGAT
Source organism: Bacteroidales bacterium (assembly GCA_035342335.1). Classification (NCBI taxonomy): domain Bacteria; kingdom Pseudomonadati; phylum Bacteroidota; class Bacteroidia; order Bacteroidales; species Bacteroidales bacterium. The sequence continues at coordinate 104,057 of DAOQWY010000006.1, read as the reverse complement.
TGACTTTTTTCTTTTCCATGCACGATATCAGCGAAAGAATCATAAAGAGCCCTCCGATAACCTGGAGGAATCTTCTTGTCCGCTCTAGATAGTGATCAAAAAGAAACATTTGTACTTTTGTAGAAGGTGAATCCCGTTATCCTGCAATTGCAAAAGTACAAATTTTTAGAGAAACGGGCAGTTTTCGCCTCTATCCCATGCATCCGAACACAAAACACATTCCCCTGACGCTGCTCCTGTGCTTCCTGCTGACTGCCGGCCTGGCTCAGGGGCCGGCCGGTAACACTTACGGGGGCCTGCTGAATGAACAGGGGATCTGCTTTGACCTGACCAGCGACAACGGATTCATACTGACAGGAAACACCAGGAGCAAGGGGGCGGGAAGCAATGATATTTACCTGGTGAAGGTCAACCCGTTCGGGATGGTGGAATGGGATCTGCCCTATGGCATCCTGTACCAGGATTTCGGGATGTGGGTGGAGCAAACCAGCGATATGGGTTATATTGTAACGGGCTATAAATGGGGACAGGGATACGGAGGAGAGGATGTGGTGCTGCTCAAAACAAACGCATACGGGGAACAGCAGTGGAAAAAGTACATCGGGCACCAGCACCGCGACCAGGGATTCTGCGTCAGGGAACTTGCCGATGGGTATGTCATTACCGGTCACAGCCTGAGTTTCTCTGAAGATGGGGACATCTACGTGGTACGGACGGATGCCGGAGGGGAGGTGATCTGGGAAAAGAACCTGGGAACGAACCAGATTGACTACAGCTATGGGATCACTCCCACGCAGGATGGCCAGTTCATCCTTGCCGGAACCTCCGGCGGATTTTACAACGTCGACCTGACGATTTTCCGGATTCCGGATGCGGAAGCTTTGCTCGCAAGGATCGACGATCAGGGTGAACTCGTATGGCAAAAATTTTACGGCGGCGATGGGCACGACTGGTTCTGGGCGGTAAGGCAGGCTCCCGAAGGAGGGTATTACTGCCTGGGTTCCACGCAGAGTTACGGAGAAGGAAGTTTTGACATGTACCTTGTGAAAATTGACGAAACCGGGGAAGAGCTCTGGTTCAAAACCTTCGGTGGCAGCCAGTTCGACTACGGACAATCGCTCGAGGTAGCCCCTGACGGAAACCTGTACCTGTTAGGAACCACCCGGAGCTTTGGACAGAACGGTTCCACCGATCTGTACCTGGTCAAAACCGATCCGTCGGGCGAAAAGATCTGGTCATTGGTGATCGGGGGTGATTTCACTGATTACGGACATTGCGCCAGGGCCACACCGGAAGGAGGATGCGTCATCCTCGGGGATTACCAGTGGGCGGATGAAACAAAAGACATATACCTGATCAGGATCGACAGCCTGGGAAATATCATATCACTGGGCAGCAATGACGATCTGTCCAGCGGGGATAACCTCTGGATCTATCCGAATCCGTTTTCGCACCAGGCCACACTGCTGGTCAAAGACAGCTCAGCCCTGAAGGGATTTGATCTCAGGATATACAACCAGAATGGCCAGCTTGTGGAAATAGAAGAAGATTTACAGACTCAGATCGTCCCCCTCCGGCGGAATCAATTGGAGTCCGGTGTTTATATCATACAGATATCCTTTCCCCGCACTCCGGGAAAAGTACTGAAGGGAACCTTCATCGTCTATTGATCTTTCGCTGTTGCGAGAGCAAAAGGCTGTCGAGATTGTGGAACTGATAGGTCATTGTTCGTCCGGGCAGGGCATATTCGAAGATCAGCACCTCATCCCCCGGGGATTCGTTCAATCCGACACCCATAAAATGGATCCCATCCTGTGAATCCATCAGAAAGTGCTGGCCCCCCATATCTCCAAGGATGCAGATCACTTCAATCCCCCTGTTTTTCACCTCCACCAAGCGGGGATAGATTGCATTGACAAAGCTGCTGCCGGGCGAATCGCAGTTGGCGTTCCAGTATTTGAAATCGCTCTGTGCGTAGGTCGCCGGGTTTGGTAAATTGGGTACCCCACGCCAGATACCATGGTGCATGATCAGCACCAGGTGTGAAGATGACCCAATGGTGTCACACACATCCATGATGATCCGGTATTGCTTCTCCACATTGTCACAATCGGTAGGGACGAGGTTCGTATTCATTACGATGGCGGTGATCCCCTGGAGGTAATGGGTGAAATATGTGTCGCGCCCGGTGAATTCTTTGAGCCATTCGTAATTGCCGTTCCTTGCATCGTGGTTTCCGAGCGACCAATAGGTAGTAGGGCTGCCCAGGTCGAAAAGGGAATCAATGTACTGGATGGTGGAATAGAGCAGGGTGGCCTCGGAGCACACATCCCCCCCCAGCCAGATTCCCTGGAATCCAGACATATCCAGCTGTTCAACCCTCGGGTCGATCTTGTTGCCGGCCGTATAGAACTTATAGATGTGCCCCATAAAAAGGTACCGAAGGGTGTCGGGCGCCTGGCCGGATACAATGCCCTGGATCCCAAACAGGGTGGAAAGCAGGATTGCGGTTATCTTACTGTTTTTCTTCATTCAGCTTTTTATCCACCATCCAGACGGCGTCCAGATGGATCATTTCATCGACAGAGATGTTCCTTTTGGAGGCTTTTGCTTTGATTGTCTCCATCCACTCCTTGTTGTTACGGATATCCCGTTCCGCTGTCAGGATCAGGGCTGCCCTTTTGCTGGCCGCCTGCCTGCCCTCAACCGTGATCAGATCGTATACCTGGTCAGTAAATCCAAAATCAAATTTGGATAATGTTGCATCAGTGGCCATTAAAATGACAAAATCGGCTGATTTCAGTTCACCTGCAATATCCAGGTCTTTCACCATCTGATCTTCGGGGTAGGCACCGTGCGCCGCCTGAAAATAATACCAGAATTTATCCTGAGCGTAAATTTTCTGCGTGATGGCATTCCCATGCAGGATCCAGTAATAACTGTCGGCGATGGTAATGACCACCGGTTTAAAAGTAGAAGTGTTTTCCCTGAAGCAGAACTCAGGATAAGGCATTGTGTAATGCGGAACACCGAACAGCAGGTTCATTCCGCTTGCAATGTCATTGTCGGGTTCCTGCAGGTCATTCGACATCCTCACGTCCGTCCAGCCAAAATCAACCATTTCCTTACCCTTTACCCGCTCCATGTACCTGACAATGGAATCCATGAACAGGCCCGCGCCATAATGGCTCCAGTGAATCCCTGTCTTTGGGTAAAGCGGATACGGTGAGCTGTCCTTCATCCGGGTGAACCAGTGGTTGGCATCGAAAAAACGGATCCTGTTTTCTTCCAGCTTTTTCATCAGGTATTCCTGGTTAGTGGTGTCCTTTTGCCAGGGTTTAAATTTATCCGGTATGTATTCCGGGAAAAAGGTGCCTTTTCCGGGGGCAAAGACCACCAGAAGGGTTGTTCCGTTCCTGTCGAGACTGTCGCTGATGGCCTTCAGCTTTTGAACGTAACGGTCCCATTTGTCGGTTCCTGTAAAATCCCTTCCAAGGGTTGCCTTGATGTAAAAGACCTCATAAAGATAGCCTTTTTTTCCGAGAATGACATCTTGTGCCAGGGCCAGGTTGAAGCACGAAAAAGCGATCTGGTTGTTGATCCTGACCAGCAGCGGGCGGAATCCAAGATGCTGCTCATAGTAGGCATTATAGTCCTCCTGGAATTTGCCGGTAAAATAATCACGAAAGGAAAAAACAGGTTCTTCCGCCAGTACATAGGATCCCTGGAGGGGTTTTATGCTGAACACCGGGAGTGCATGCTGGAATAAAGGCAGGAAAAGAGCCACGACGATGACAACATAGAGGATGTATTTTACCCTGGCCATCGGATCAGAACCTGAAATAGATAAATGGATTGAAACCCTGGGAGGTGATGGAGCTGGCGCTGATGATCAGCAGTACCAGGCCGGTGGCTGCCATCACCAGAATGGCCCTGTCTTTCTGTTCCTTCCCAAAAACCCGCACCTGCCACGCTTCAACGGCAGGAAAACCTCCAAAGAATGCAAACAGTGCTCCAAGTGCCAGCATGGCAAAGAACCTGGCATCAAAGGCGAATCCGGCAGCGGTGAAATCAAAGGCAAACATCTGCCGGAGGTACGTCCAGGCTGCCGGAAGGCTTTCGGCCCTGAAGAAGACCCAGCCGATCAGGGTGATGAAGAACGTGATAACGATACTGGGTATTTTGCCGATCTTTTTATAGACCTTCAGCAAAAACAGCCGGTCAAGGACAAGAAAAGTCCCGTGAAAGGCTCCCCAGACCACGAAATTCCATGCTGCCCCGTGCCAGAGGCCGGAAAGAAGGAAAACCAGCCATAGGTTAAAATACATTCTTTGGGTGGAAACGCGGTTTCCGCCCAGGGGTATATACAGGTATCCCTTCATGAACCGCCCGAGGGTCATGTGCCAACGGCGCCAGAATTCAGAGATGCTCTGCGAAATGTATGGATTGTTGAAGTTCTCAGGAAATTCAAACCCGATCATCCGGCCAAGTCCGATGGCCATATCCGAATATCCCGAAAAATCGTAATAGATCTGAAATGCATAGGTCACAACACCCATCCAGGCCAATGGGGTGGTCATCTCGGCAGGGGCCAGGGCAAAAATTTTATCTACATATTCCCCGAGCACATTGGCGATGAGTACTTTCTTGGCAAGTCCAACGGCAAACCGGAAAAAGCCCGTCAACCGGTTATCGACCGTTTCATTGGCCCGGCGATCGGTGATCTGATCGGCAATCTCCACATAGCGCACGATCGGGCCTGCGATCAGCTGGGGAAACATCAGGATGTACATGGCAAAATCCCATACATTTTTCAGCGGAGCATGCACATTTCGGTAAACGTCAATGGGGTAGGTCACTTTCTGGAAGGTGAAAAAGGAAATGCCAATGGGCAAAGCCACTCCTGTCCAGGCAAATTCATTGACCCCAAAACCCTGCAGGATGGAGTTCAGGTTTTCGACAAAAAAATTAGCATACTTGAAATATCCAAGAAGGGCAATGTTATGGATCACGGAAAGGGTAACGATCTGTTTTCTTTTCTTTCCGCTGCTCCTGTGCATCCATTGGACCAGGTAGAAATCCACAACAATGGATCCCAGCACGATGAAGATGAAGGTAGGGGCTCCCCAGGCGTAGAAAAAAATACTTGCAGCAAGCAGTACGATATTTTTATACCGCTGATCCGTCAGGAAGTAAACCAGTAAAAAAAGGGGAAGGAAATAAAAAAGAAAAAGGCTGCTGCTGAAGACCATATCCGTAACTTCTAAAACTCATCCTCGTCGTAGTTCTTTTGGCTGCCCGTACCCTGTCCGCCAGTGCAGTCAAGATCCACGGAAATCGGATTCAGGGGTTTTTCAAAATCCCCTGTGGAAATATGCAGGTTTGGGTCATTGTAGATCTTTTTCATATAAATTGCCCAGATGGGCAGTGCGGTATTGGCTCCCTGCCCGAGCGACAATGTCCTGAAATGGGCTGCGCGGTCCTCGCAGCCGGCCCAGATGCCCGTCACCAGTTCCGGTGTCATGCCAATGAACCAGCCATCCGACTGATTCTGGGTGGTGCCGGTCTTACCGGCAATAGGATTGGTGAATTTATACTTGTAGCGCAGGCGGATGCCGGTACCGGTTTGAACGACACCTTTCATCAGTTCGATCATCAGGTAGGCCGTTTCTTCGCTCATGGCCTCATTGATCCGGGGGACGAACCGCTCCAGCACATTTCCGTAACTGTCTTCAATGCGTGTAATAAAAACCGGCTCGATGTAAACGCCTTTATTGACAAATGTGTTCAGCGCGCCCACCATTTCATAAAGTGAAAGATCCGCAGATCCCAGGGCGATCGAGTAAACAGCCGGAATGTCGCTGGTCACGCCCATTTTCCGGGCGATGGTGATCACCGCTTCCGGCGAATAATTCTTCATCAGAAAGGTGGATATCCAATTGTTGGAATGGGCCAGGGCCTCCTTCAGGCTGATCATCTGCCCGGTTTTATAATGGGATGTATTCTGGGGTTCCCACAGACTGCCGTCGTGCAACTGAATGCTGTATTGAATATTCGGAACCTCTGTACAGGGTGAAAATTGCCCCTCCTGCATCGCCAGGGTATAAAGAAAGGGTTTGAAGGTGGAGCCCACCTGGCGTTTGCCCACCGTAACATTATCGTACTGAAAATATTTAAAATCAGGTCCTCCCACATAAGCCCTGACAAAGCCAGTGTTTGGTTCAACCGACATCAGGGCCGCACGGTACAGGAATTTATAATACCGGATCGAATCCAGGGGGCTGAGGATCGTATCAAAAGGACCGTCCCAGGAAAAAACTATCATTGGAACGGGGGTGTTGAAAATCAGCTGGATGGAGTCGTCCGGTTTGCCTGCTTCCTTCAGGTTCCGGTAGCGGTCGCTGCGGTACATAGCCTGAGTCATGAGCTTATGGATTTCCGCCTTGGGGTCGGAATCAGGAAAGACAAAGGGAGCGTTTGGAATATTTTTCCAATGCTTGTAAAAATCTGGCTGTATCGATTTACTCAGATGCTCGCGTACCGCTTCCTCGGCATAGGTCTGTAAAACTGAATTGATGGTGGTGTAGATCTTCAGCCCATCCTTGTACAGATTGTAGGCGGTGCCGTCGGTTTTTTTATGTGTTTCGCACCAGTCGTTCAACCTGATGCGGATCATCTCCCGGAAGTATTGGGCAATGCCGCTGGTATGGTCGAGGATCATATAGTTCGACATATCGATCGGCAATTGCCTGAGGGAGTCGAACTGATCCCGTGTGATGAAATCGTATTTTGCCATCTGGCCCAGAACGGTTTCCCTGCGCTGTGCCGCCCTGTCGGGGTGGCGTACCGGACTGTAAAACGAGGGGGCCTTCAGGATGCCGATCAGCAGGGCCGATTCCTCTGCGTTCAGATCGATGGGCTCTTTATTGAAAAACGTTCGCGATGCCAGCCGTACACCGAATGCCTGACTGCCAAAAGAGACCGAGTTCAGATACATTGCGGCAATCTCCTCTTTCGTATAATTACGTTCCAGCTTGGTGGCCGTCACCCACTCCTTCAGCTTGAAGAGTACCAGTTCACCCTTGTTGATATTGGATTTGCGCGGAAAAAGATTTTTGGCCAGCTGCTGGGTGATCGTACTTCCACCTCCACGGTCCTGCCTGGTCAATATCCCGAACGCCACACGGAAATTTGCCTTGAAATCAATCCCGGAATGGCGGGAAAATCGTATATCCTCCGTGGCGATCAGGGCATTGATCAAATGGGGGGATATCTCCCGGTAGGCAACATTGGACCGGTTCTCAATATAATAGGTCCCCAGGATTTGCTGATCTGCCGATATAATTTCTGATGCCAGGTTGCTCTTCGGATTTTCAAGCTCCCCGAACGAAGGCATAAATCCAAATCCCCCGAGGGATATGATCAGAAAGATCAGGAAGATCAACAAAATGATGGAGGCGTAAATGAGCCAGAAGTTCCTGATATAGGTTCGGTAGTTGTTCGTTGCTTGCTTTGCCATAGTTCCAGGATTACCTGCCGGAATCAATACCTTTCAATTCTCAGTCCCACATCGTGAATCCCTTTGAGCTGTTTCTCACGCATAGCCTGTTCAATGCGGAATACATAGGTTCCTTTCCGGGGAAGATGGATCATTTTTCTGAACGGAAAACGGTTATCCTTTATTTTCCCCAGACCCTTGCCCGACCATTTTCCGGAAGGATCTGCCAGAATGTACTCCACCGTATCCCTGTACAGCTGCCCATCCGGAAAACGGGTCTGGACAAAAAAGAAGATGTTGCTGAACGGGTAATCATTTGTGTGCCGGAGATGGATATACAGGTTGTAGATGGAAATCGTGTCATTGATCTCCACCTGAAACTCCTTACCATCCCTGGGCATCCATCCGCCCGCATCGATCCGGGCATTCTGGTCATAAACACGATTCCGGTCACAGGAACCTATGGTCAAAAAAACAATGCTGATAATCAAATATATCCCTCCGCTATTCCTCATATCTCCCTTTGTCCCTTTGTGCCTTTGTGCCTTCTTTAAATAACCACCGAAATCTCCTCCCCGGCATCAAACCGCCTTAAATCATCCTGTCCGACTGCGTTTTCAAAGTCAACCTTGCGCTCTTTGATCTTTGCAAAATCTTCCAGCTTGTCAGGATAAAGTCCCTTCATGTTGTTTTCGATGATTTCACGTACTTTATCAACGGGTATGGCCAAAACGTTATTTTGATCAGCAACGTAAGAATACCACATGATCTGGCTAAAAACATCGGTTTTTTGATGGATGGCCTCGCCTTTCGTGGTCTTGAGGATGATCTCGTTGTTGGGAAATTGTTTCAGGGCATCAACATACACTGCATATTCATAGCTCAGGCAGCATTTCAATTTCCCGCACTGACCGGCAAGTTTCTGGGGATTGGGGGAGAGTTGCTGAACCCTGGCCATGTTTGTACTAACCGACCGGAAATCGGTAAGCCAGGTTGCACAGCACAGTTCCCTGCCGCAGGTGCCGATGCCTCCCAGGCGGCCGGATTCCTGGCGAACGCCGATCTGGCGCATTTCGATCCTCACTTTAAAACTCTCTGCAAGCAATTTGATCAGTTCCCTGAAATCCACCCTTTCATCAGCGGTATAATAGAAGATGGCTTTGGTGCCGTCGCCCTGGTATTCCACGTCGTTAAGCTTCATCTTCAACCCAATCCTGGAGACAATGTGACGGGCGTTGTGCATGGTTTGATCCTCCTGCCCGACAACGCTGATCCATTTCTCAATATCGGAAATCCTGGCTTTACGGTATACTTTTTTTAGTTCTTCAGAGCCAGGATTGACGCGTTTTTTACGCATCTGCCAACGTACAACCTCACCCGACAGGGTCACGATGCCAATGTCGTGCCCCGGAGATGCTTCCACCGCCACGATATCGCCCGCATGGAACCAGGCGCCGTCAGGTATCCTGTAGAAATCCTTTCTGCTGTTTTTAAAGCGAACCTCTATGCAATCAAAAGGCTCCTGAGTGTCAGGAAGTATAAGGTCTTTCAGCCAGTCATAGCTGTCCAGCTTGCTGCAGCCATGGGAAAACCGCCCCTCATTTCTGTACTGCAGCTGAGGAGGTTGACAACATCCACGTGAAAGAAAGGTTTGATCCGGGTTGTTCTTTGTCTGCTCTTCCATGGAACTAAGCTTGAGCCTGCAAAAGTACAAATTAAACCGATTGTTGCTGTTCAGGCTTCATTTTAAGAAGTTTGCCGAAATTTAAGGAAAGATCCATGAACAGAAAGGATGGGTTGGCATTTCGTTCGATATGAAAAAGGGCACGGTTGAGCTCCTCTGTAATGAATACACCATTCACCTGGTGTATGAAAGGTGCAAAATTGACTGCAAACGCCTTTTCCTCCGGATGAAGCCGGGAGGAATCCTGGCCGGTATAGGGTAAAAGAAGGCACTCACGAATGAACCGCAATGCATAGTGAAGAAAACTCTTTTGCCGTTCCCTGCCCTGTGAGGCGATCGTTTCTGTAAATTCAGCAAGACCCGCCACCTTCTGCTGGTAGCATAAACGCATCCATTGAGCGAACCTGTTGAAAAGATCCACGTCCATTTGTTCCGCTGCTATCCTTCCGGCCAGGATCATGTTGCCATCAACCTGCCGCACCAGTGAAACCAGTTCTGATGCCGGCATTCCCAACCGCCTTCTTAAAACCTCCAGAACCGCCTGATCATCAACCTTCAGGAATTTCACCGGTTGCGTCCGTGACAAAATCGTGGGAATGATCTGATCGTGATTTTCGCTGATAAGGATAAAGAGGGTTTTGTCAGGTGGTTCTTCCAGGATTTTAAGGATTTTAGGGGCTGCCGAGTGGAACAGTTTCTCCACCATCCAGATGATCATTACCTTGTATTCTGATTCATAGGCTTTATAATTCAGGGCCTTAACGATCTCGTTGCAGTCATCGGCGTTGATGATCGCCTGTTTGTTCTCGATGTCGATCTTCTCATACCAGTCATTCAATGAAACGTAGCACCCCTGGTTCAGCAGTAATTCGCGCCATTCTGCAAGAAACTCCCTGGTGACAGGGTTTTTGGAGACTTTTTTGGTAACGGCCACTGGTATTACAAAATGCAGGTCAGGGTGAATCAATTTTTCATATTTGATACAGGAGGGACAGGATCCGCAGGAATCTTCCGGGGTTCTTGCACGGCAGTTGATGTACTGGGCATAGGCAATGGCCATCGCCAGCTTGCCGGCTCCCTCGGGTCCGAAGAACAGCTGTGCGTGACTTATACGGCTCTCCCGCACTGTCTGGATCAGGCGGCGCTTGATGTTATTCTGACCAGGGATTGAAGAGAATTTCATGAATTGTCAATTGTCAATTGTCAATTGTCAATTGTCAATCCCATCGAACATTGTACATTGACAATTAACAATCGACAATTATACCGTCTTCTGGCCGCAGACCTTGGCTTTCCAGAACTCCCGGTTCATGCGGGCAATGTTGGTGATCTTGATGCCTTTGGGGCATTCGGCTTCACAGGCATACGTATTGGTGCAGTTACCAAATCCCAGTTCATCCATTTTGGCCACCATGCGTTCAACGCGCCGTTTGGCCTCAACCCGTCCCTGGGGAAGCAGGGCAAATTGTGAAACCTTGGCCGAGACAAAGAGCATGGCTGAAGCATTTTTGCAAGCTGCCACGCAGGCCCCGCACCCGATGCAAATGGCCGAATCATAAGCCTCATCAGCGCTCTCTTTCGGGATCTTAGTCGCATTGGCCTCCGTGGCCTGTCCCGTATCGATCGCAACATACCCTCCGGCAACCAGGATCTTCTCCAGCGCGGTACGGTCAACGATCAGGTCCCGGATCACCGGAAAAGGCCTGGCACGCCAGGGTTCTACAACGATGGTCTGCCCGTCCCTGAACTCCCGCATGTACAGATGGCAGGTCGTGACCAACTTCTGGGGACCATGCGGATGACCGTTGATATACAACCCGCAGCTCCCGCATATTCCTTCCCGGCAATCATGCTCAAACGCTACGGGCATTTCTCCCTTTTCCACAAGGGTTCCGTTCAACGCATCCAGCATTTCAAGAAAAGACATCTCGGGAGATACCGTATCCATTTGATAGGTGACAAACTTCCCTTTCGCCCGGGCATTTGGCTGGCGCCATATTTTAAGCCTTACGTTCATGGCTGATTTGCTTTATTATTTGTAACTTCTTTCTTTTAATTCGACGTTTTCAAAAACCAGCGGTTCTTTATAAAGAACCGGTGTGCTGTCATCTCCCGCATATTCCCAGGCTGCCACATACGAATACCGGGAATCGATCCGCTGTGCTTCGCCTGTGGCGGTCTGGCTCTCCTCACGGAAGTGGGCGCCACACGACTCCTTGCGATCCAGGGCATCGGTGATCATCAGCTTGGCCAGGCCAAAAAAGTCGGCCACCCGAAGGGCTTTCTCCAGCTCCTGATTTAGTTCGGTGCTCGTCCCCGGGATCTTTACCTCTTTCCAGTATTCTTTTTCCAGTTCATCCACCATGGTGTATGCCTGCTTCAGCCCCGCTTCATTACGGGCCATGCCGCAATAGTTCCACATGATGTTACCGAGTCGTTTGTGAAATGACAGGGAGGTCTTTCTTCCATCAACGCTCATCAGCCTTTCGATCCTGTCCCTGACGTTTTTCTCAGCCGCTTCAAAAGCCTCTCCATCCGTCGAAATGCGGGGAATCCTTATCTCCCCGGCCAGATAATCGCTCAGGGTACAGGGCAGAATGAAATATCCATCACCGGCGCACTGCATCAGGGAAGAGGCGCCCAGACGATTGGCTCCGTGATCCGAAAAATTAGCTTCCCCGATGGCAAACAATCCCGGGATGGTCGTCATCAGGCCGTAATCCACCCACAGGCCCCCCATGGTATAATGACCCGCCGGATAGATCCGCATGGGTTCTTCATAGGGATCGCTGCCCGTAACCCGGTGGTAAAGTTCGAACAGGTTGCCATACTTCCCTGCAATGGTCTTTTTACCCTGCTGCTTTATGGCATCCTTGAAATCAAGGTAGACCGACAGGCCCGTGGGCCCCACACCATAACCCGCATCACAGCGTTCCTTGGCAGCCCTTGATCCCACATCCCTGGGTACCAGGTTGCCATAGGTCGGGTACCTTCTCTCCAGGTAATAATCCCTGTCCTGTTCGGGGATGTTATTCGGATGGCGCTTGTCACTCTTTTCCTTTGGGACCCAGATACGCCCGTCGTTACGAAGGGATTCCGACATCAGGGTAAGCTTCGACTGGTACTCGTTCAGCACGGGAAGACTGGTGGGATGAATCTGAACAAAGCTTGGATTCCCGAAGAATGCACCCCTTTTATAGGCAGCCCAGGCAGCAGTGGCATTGGAATTGATCGCAAGGGTCGAAAGATAATAGATCGTGCCGTATCCGCCTGTGGCCAGCACAACGGCGTGGGCGGCGTGCCGCTCGATCTCTCCGGTTACCAGGTTACGCGCAATGACTCCCCTGGCCTTTCCGTCGATCAACACCATATCCAGCACATCCCTGCGGGCATAAAAAGTAACGGTCCCCAGATCGACCTGCCGGCACAGTCCTGAATAACATCCCAGCAGTACCTGTTGTCCGGTCTGACCCTGTGCATAAAAGGTCCGGGAGACCTGAACTCCCCCGAAAGAGCGGTTGGCCAGCGTGCCTCCATACTCACGGGCAAAGGGCACTCCCTGGGCGACCAGCTGGTCAATGGAAGCCGAACTTACCTCAGCGGCCCGGTAGACATTCGCCTCCCTCGAACGGTAATCGCCTCCCTTGATCATGTCATAGAACAGCCTGTCAACACTGTCGCCGTCGTTCTTGTAATTCTTGGCCGCATTGATTCCTCCCTGGGCTGCCACAGAGTGTGCCCTCCGGGGCATGTCCTGATAACAGAAAACCTTAACGTTATACCCCATCTCGCCAAGGGTGGCTGCGGCTGCACTCCCGGCAATCCCGGTCCCAACGACGATTATGTCCAGTTTCTTCCGGTTTGCGGGATTTACCAGCCGGGAGTGACCCTTGTAATTTGTCCATTTCTCTGCCAGTGTGCCCTGCGGTATTTTTGCATCAAGTTTTGTCATTGGTATTTTAGTTTTTGTTCAGGGGTTAGGGTTGGGAGGCCGGTTTGGTTTAGAGGTGAGGTCTGGAGGCTTTTACTCTGATCTTTACCCCTAAACCAAACCGGCATCTTAACCTTTACCTCTAAACGAATATTCATCATTCATTCAAAATACAAGAAAATAAAGCGGAATACAGATAAATCCCAGTGGAACAATGATGGAATACAACGTCCCGATCCACCGGATGACGGGCGTATACTTGCTGTGATTCAATCCCAGCGACTGAAAGGCCGACTGGAACGCATGGTTCAGATGAAATCCCAGCAGGATGAGCAGAACAATGTAAAGAATGGCATAAGGCGCATTAGAAAACAGGTTGACCGCCATGGGATAGAAATCCTCCTCGCCCATTACCGGCGCCTGTCCCCGGGGAGGAGAAGTGATCCCAAGTTTGACAAAGTAAAAATTGATAAAATGGATCACCAGGAAAATAAAAATGATGATGCCCGTGTGGATCATGAATTTTGAGAAAAAAGAGGTGTGAGCCCATCCTTCCCTTCTGTACCTCTGGGGTCTGGCCCTCCAGTTCTGGATCTGCAGGATCGTTCCGTAAACAATGTGGATAAGAAAGGTGGCAAACAAGACGACCTCAAAAATCCGCACCAGGGGATTAGAGGTCATAAAATGAACGGCATTTTCGTAGACCTCCTGATGATTTTCGGCGATGGGCAGAATAAATAAATTAATGCCCAAATGCACCAGCAGGAAAAGCGCAAGGAATATCCCCGCAAAGGCCATAATGTATTTCTTTGTAAGTGACGACTGCTTGATCATTTCCCCGGGATTTTAGTGTCAAAAAATACGTGAGTGGTAACCTGAATGAAAAAAAATTAGTTCTTTTGTACGTGGATGTGGACAAAATTAGGATATGTTATTTGAATAACAATTGTACGGTATTTATTTTTAACGAGTATAAATAAACAGTTCATCCTTTAAACATGTTTCATGCGTTATAAACGAATTGACCCCGCATTATTCATCCGAAACCGGCATAAGCTCAGGGGAATGTTGCCCAAAAACGCCCTGGCGGTCATTCATTCCAATGATGAACTGTTGCGTTCGGGGGATCAGTTTTTCCCGTTCCGGCAGAATTCCGACATTTTTTATCTCACCGGTCTTGACCAGGAGAAATGCATTCTGACCATTTGCCCTGACCATCCCAATGAAAAATTCAGGGAGATCGTGTTCACGATAAAAACGGATGACCAGATCGCCACATGGGCCGGACATAAATACACCCGTCAGGAGGTCAGGGAGGTTTCCGGCATAGAAACCGTTCTGTGGCTTGAGGATTTTGAGATCACATTCCGAGACCTGATGGCCTCGGCCGATGTTGTCTATCTAAACCAGAATGAATACATCAAACTGACCAATGAGGTTCCCCTGCGCGATCTGCGCTTCGCACAGAAGATCCGCGACTTGTTTCCCGCGCACCGGTATGAACGGCTCGCTCCCCCGATGACCGAATTGCGGCTGGTCAAAGAACCGCAAGAGATCGACCTGATCCAAAAGGCCTGTGACCTTACCGGCCAGGCCTTTCTCCGGGTTCTGCGGTTCGTCAGGCCAGGAGTGATGGAATATGAAGTGGAGGCGGAAATGACCCATGAATTTATCAGGAACGGGTCCAGCGGGCACGCCTATCAACCGATCATCGGAGCCGGACGCAATGGCCTCGTCCTGCATTATCACGATAACGATGCCGAATGCTCCGACGGCGACCTGCTGCTGATGGATTTCGGTGCCGAATACGCCAATTACATTGCCGATTGCACCCGCACCATCCCGGTGAACGGAAAATTCACCCCCCGGCAGCGGCAATGCTATGAAGCCGTACTGCGGGTGATGAAAACGGCCACTGCATTCTTTGTACCGGGTAACAGCCCTGATTATGTGAACAAGGAAACCCATAAGCTGATGGAAAAAGAGATGATCGGCCTGGGCCTGTTCACACAGGAACAGGTTGACCGGCAGGATCCTGACAAACCGCTGTCTTTCAAATTCCTGATGCACGGCGTATCCCATCCGATCGGGCTGGATGTGCACGATGTCGGAAGTAAATACACCCCCTTCAAAAAAGGAATGGTGCTCACCCTCGAACCCGGACTGTACATTCCGGAAGAAGGCATCGGCATCCGCATTGAAGACGACATCCTGGTGGACGATGTCCCGCTCAACCTGATGGCCGGCATCCCGCGGGAACCGGAAGAAATCGAGGCACTGATGAAGCGGCTGTGAGCTTTACCTCCTGCCCCTCCCCATCCGGGAAGGGATCAGGGTAAATGACCGTTTGACCATTTAACAATTTATCAATAAATCATTTAACCATGTTCAAAAAAAGCATTTATGTCAATCGCCGCAAACAACTCAGGGCAAAAGTACGGTCGGGCGTGATCCTGATCCCGGGCAACACCGAAGCTGCAATGAATTACCCTGCGAATACGTATCATTTCAGGCAGGACAGCAATTTTCTCTATTATTTTGGTCTGGATCATCCCGACCTGATGGGCGTGATCGACGTGGATCAGAACAAAGAGTACATTTTCGGGAACGATATGGAAATCGAGGACATCATCTGGATGGGGCCGCAGCCCAAAATAAAAGACCGCGCTGCAGAAGCGGGGATCGAAAATACAGATTCCTTTTGGAAGGTGGCAGATCTTCTTGCCGCCGCCGTGAAAAGCGGAAGAAAGGTGCATTTCCTGCCAACCTACCGCGGAGAGCAGGTGATCCTGCTGCATAAGCTGCTGGGTCTGATCCACTCACGGGTGAACGATTACGCTTCCCCGGAACTGATCCGTGCCGTGGTCGCCATGCGGTCGGTGAAAGACCGGTATGAGGTGGCCGAGATCGAAAAAGCGGTGGACGTCGCCTATGAAATGTTCACCACGGCGATGAAAATGGCATACCCTGGTGTATATGAGCGCGAAATCCAGGGCGTTTTGGAGGGGATCTCCGTCGCCTATGGCAACCCGGTGTCCTTCCCGACCATTCTCTCGATCAACGGACAGACACTGCACAACCATACGCATGGCAACAGGCTGGTGATCAACCGCATGCTGGTAATTGACGCCGGATCGGAAAGCCCCTTGCATTATGCCAGCGACATTACCCGGACCGTCCCGGTGGGCGGAAAATTCTCCGCAAAACAAAAAGAAATTTATGAGATCGTGCTAAAGGCCAATCTTACAGCCATTGATGCCATGAAGCCGGGGGTCTCCTATAAAGATATCCATTTGCTGGCTGCCAGAACCATTGCACAGGGACTCAAAGACATCGGGCTGATGAAAGGCAACATCGAGGAAGCCGTGGCCGCCGGGGCCCACGCCCTGTTCTTCCCCCACGGGCTGGGACATATGCTCGGACTGGATGTCCACGACATGGAAGGCCTTGGAGAGGATTATGTCGGATATGACCCTACGGTGAACCGGAGTGAGCAGTTCGGCCTGGCCTATCTCCGTATGGCTAAAACCCTGATGCCCGGCTATGTGCTGACCGTCGAACCGGGAATCTATTTCATTCCCGAACTGATTTCACAATGGATGGCGGAACAAAAATTCCGGGACTTCGTCCATTATGACAGGCTGGCCGATTATAAGGAGATCGGGGGAATACGGATCGAAGACGACGTACTGGTCACCCCCGAAGGACACAAGGTGCTTGGCAGACCCATCCCAAAAACAGTGGAAGAGATCAAAAACGCCTGCCGCCGGTAAAAAGCTTCATTCCTTACTGCCGGATGAAAATGGCCTTGATGATCTGAGCGGCCATCTTGGGATTTTCCTTTAAACGCCGGGTCGAGTAACCAAACCATTTTATTCCGTAAGGTACATAAATACGCATGGGGTGCCCTTTGTCGACCAGGTTTTTTCTCCGTTCAGGGGTGACCCCGTAGAGCATCTGGAACTCATACCTGTCTTTGGGAACGCCGTATTTCTCGATCAGGCGCAATGCTCCCTGGATCAGTGGAACATCATGCGTTGCTATGCCGACATAGATCCCGTTCTGGAACATAAATTCCAGATCCTCCAGATAATGTTTGTTGACCTCATCGTATTTCTTGAAGGCAATCTCGGCAGGTTCAACGTAGATCCCTTTGCAAAGCCTGTAATTCAGCGGAACCTCTTTGCTGTGCAGATCCATCAGATCCCGCAGGTCCTTGCTTGTCCTTTTCAGATAGGCCTGCACCACCAGCCCGACATTCTTTGGAAATTCCTTTTTTAACCGGCGGTACAGGGCGATCTCCATGTCGGTGCATTGTGAGTCTTCCATGTCAATCCGGATAAAGTTGTCGTACTTTGCTGCCCTGGCAACGATTTCGCGGATGTTTTGGTAACAGGCCTCCTGGTCAATCAATAAACCGAACATGGTGGGCTTCACCGAAATGTTGCCGTCAATGCCTTGTTTCTGCAAAACATCCACCAGGTTCAGGTATTCATGCTTGTTCTCCTCCGCCTCATCCAGCCGGGTGATAAATTCACCCAGGACATCCATGGTGATACGGATGCCATCCGCATTGAATTCGCGGGATACCCGCAGGGCGTCTTCCAGTGTCTCCCCGGCAATATATTTTTTGGAAAAGATCCAGATGAATTTCTTCGGGAAATAGGGCAACATGGCCGCAATCATCTTGTTTATCATACGCTCGGATTTTTTGTGATACTATTGTTAATGAAATAACAGACAAAAGTAAATAGATTTTTTTTACCCAGGAGGGTGCATCCCCATTATTTCGTTCAATGGTTTTTTTCATTGAACCTTTGCGTGTTAGATTGTTTCGTGCAGGACGAAAGTTGATAAAGTGTAAAAAAAATACTACCTTTGCAAATCCCTTTGTAAAACACTGCCTATGGAAAAAATCAAGGTATTATTTGTTCACCAGGAAATTACACCCTATCTAAAAGAGAGTCCCATGGGGAAAATTGGCCGCTTCCTGCCCCAGGGCATTCAGGAAAAGGGAAAAGAGATCCGCACATTCATGCCCCGTTATGGCAACATCAATGAAAGACGCAACCAGTTGCACGAAGTGATCCGTCTGTCAGGCATGAACCTGATCATCGACGACACCGACCACCCGCTGATCATTAAGGTAGCCTCCATTCAGTCAGCGCGCATGCAGATCTACTTCATTGACAATGAAGATTATTTCCAGCGAAAATCAACCTTCACCGACAAGGACGGGGATTTTTATGACGACAATGACGAAAGAGCCATATTTTACTCGCGCGGGGTTCTGGAGACCGTAAAAAAATTAGGCTGGGGGCCCGACATTGTACACTGCCACGGGTGGATGACCAGCCTGGTCCCCCTGTACATCAAGCGTGCCTTTCACGAAAATCCCCTGTTCAGTGATACACGGGTCATCTATTCTGTTTATAATGACGATTTCCCGGGCTCTTTTAAAAAGGACTTCCATAAAAAAGTAAAAATGGATGGCATCACCACTGAGGATCTTAAGCATTACAAAGAGCCGACCTTCATTAATATTACCAAGGGAGCCATTCATTTTGCAGATGCTGTCATTGCGGGAAGCGAAAAGATGAATCCGGAAATTGCCGATCACCTGGCTTCCCTTAATAAACCATGCCTGCCTTACACATCCATCGACAGGTGTGTGGATGCCTATTCTGATTTTTACGATCGCGTTCTGTCCAGTGAAATGATTTCCAGATAAAATATATTGATGATATAAACGTTTTGCTGCAGAATCCAATGAATTTGAAAACGGGCCGTTCGGTTTATATCGTCACAGCATCAGGGGTATTCTTTTTGCTCATTTTTTTTCTGTCCTGTAAGAAAGATCCAACCACCATTGGCCTTGACCTTGTTGAGGGTGATCCCCTGGAAGTATTATTTTGCGACACCGCCACCATCATAGCCTATTCTGAGCTGGAGGACTCCATCCGCACGGACGAATCCACCTACAATCTGCTGGGATCCCTTTATGATCCTGTTTTCGGCAAGACTTCGGCGGCCATTTTCACGCAGATCAGTCTGTCATCCACAAATCCCGACTTCGGAACCAATCCGGAGTGCGACTCCCTGATTGTCCAGCTGCAGTATGCCGGTTATTACGGGGATACCAACACGGTGCAAACGATCCGCATTTACGAGATCACGGAGTCCTTGCGCATAGATACTTCCTATTACTCTTTCCAAACGGTTGCCTATGGTACGACGGAACTGGCATCGTATTCCTTTGCCCCGAAACCAACTGATTCCGTGCTGATCGACACCACCTATTATGAGCCGCACCTCCGGTTCAACATGGGCCCGGAGCTTGGGAACAAGATCCTTTCGGCTCCGGCGGCAGAACTCGACAGCAACTCTTCTTTCAAGGAATATTTCAAAGGATTGGCCATCATTCCGGATG
This sequence comes from Bacteroidales bacterium, assembly GCA_035342335.1. Taxonomy (NCBI): domain Bacteria; kingdom Pseudomonadati; phylum Bacteroidota; class Bacteroidia; order Bacteroidales; species Bacteroidales bacterium. Next base: position 84,514 of record DAOQWY010000006.1, on the reverse strand, counting down.
ATGTTGCCACTTCTCCGGGACAGGGATCCCTTCTGTATTTTAACTTCTATGCCACTATCTCCCGCATCACGATCTATTATCACAGCGATGAGGAAGACTCCCTGGTGTACAGAATGGCCCTCAACGCAACGTCGAACGCGCGCTTCGGGCATTTCGACCATTACGGGTATAACGAAGCTTCCGATCCGCTCCGCCAACAAATCATCCTGGGCGATACCACCTCTGGTAACGACTTACTGTATCTTCAGTCCATGGCAGGAGTGAGGATCCGGATTGTTTTTCCCTACCTGTTGAACATGGTAAAGGAAAACAACATCGCCATCAATGAAGCCCAGCTTATTTTTTACAACCTGGATCCCGGAGGGTTTTATCCGGCTCCCGGCCAGCTGGCACTCTACGGAAAGAACGACAGCACCCTTTTTTATCTGGCTGACCAGTCGGAAGATGCCAGCTACTTCGACGGTAAGTACAATGAACCCCGTTACCGGTTCAGGATCAGCCGCTATATTCAGGAGAAACTTCTGGAAAGGGACTCCACCACAGCATTGAATCTTTTTACCTCCGGCGCCTCCATTAATGCATCACGAGTGGTCATCGGCGGCCCCGGGGCACTTTCCAACAACATGAAGCTGCGGCTTATTTACACCAGGCCAACCATCTGATATCGGAATTCAATCCATTTTACCCAACATTATGTGCGGCATTGTAGCATACCTCGGAAACCAACAGGCACTGCCCATTCTGATCAACGGTCTTCGCCGGCTGGAATACCGTGGCTACGACAGTGCAGGCATTGCACTGATCAACGAACATATCCATCTGTATAAAAACCAGGGTAAGGTTGCTGATCTTGTTAACCGCATCAGTGGTCTTTCACTGGCGGGCACGGTGGGAATCGCCCATACCCGCTGGGCAACCCACGGCATACCAAATGATGTCAACGCCCATCCCCATTTCTCCCAATCCGGGAACCTGGCCATCATTCACAATGGCATCATCGAAAATTACTCCTCGTTAAAACAAATCCTCACAGAGAGAGGTTACCACTTCCGAAGCGATACCGATACGGAAGTGTTGATCCAGCTGATCGAAGATATCCTCAACAGTGAACAGGTACCGCTGGTTGAGGCGGTACAGGTGGCTCTTAATCAGGTGATCGGGGCTTATGCCATCGTTGTGATCTCGAAACATGAACCGGATATGCTGATTGCCGCCCGGAAGAGCAGCCCGCTGGTCGTCGGTCTGGGGCAGGGAGAGTATTTTCTGGCATCGGATGCAACTCCCATCGTAGAATACACCCAGGATGTGGTCTATCTGAACGATGAAGAAATTGCTATCATACGAAGAAATGAGCCACTGAAGATCAAGACCATCAAAAACATTGACAAGATCCCCTATGTCCAGAAACTGGAGATGAACCTGAGCGCCATCGAAAAGGGCGGATTTCCCCATTTCATGCTCAAGGAGATCTTTGAGCAGCCTGCATCCGTCAGGGACAGCATGCGCGGGCGTCTTGACGTTGAAAATGGGATCATCTCCCTGGGAGGGATCCGGGATTACCTGCAAAAGCTGATCGCGGCTGAACGGATCATCATCGTGGGCTGTGGAACCTCCTGGCACGCAGGACTGGTGGGTGAATACCTGATCGAAGAGCTCGCCCGCATACCCGTTGAGGTGGAATATGCCTCCGAATTTCGATACCGCAACCCGATCCTGTGTGAAAAAGACATTGTCATCGCCATCTCGCAATCAGGCGAAACGGCCGACACCCTGGCAGCCATTCAGCTGGCCAGGTCAAAGGGAGCCATCATCCTTGGAATCTGCAATGTAGTGGGGTCGTCCATTGCCCGTGAAAGTCATGCAGGATCCTATACCCACGCAGGCCCGGAGATCGGGGTGGCATCCACCAAAGCCTTCACCGCCCAGGTTGCCATCCTGACCCTGATGGCACTCGAAATTGCCAAAGCCAAGGGTACCATCACCCGGTCCCGCTTCTTCCGGATCATCCGGGAGCTCAATAAAATCCCCGAAAAAATTGAAAAAGTCCTTGAACTGAATCAGCGGATCCTTGAAATAGCCAAAAACTACAGCCACGTACGCAATTTTCTGTACCTGGGAAGGGGTTACAATTTTCCGGTGGCCCTGGAAGGCGCACTGAAGCTTAAGGAAATATCCTACATCCATGCAGAAGGCTATCCGGCAGCCGAAATGAAACACGGGCCCATCGCCCTGATCGATGATGAAATGCCCTGCGTGGTCATTGCGACCAACAAGGGAACGTACGACAAAGTGGTCAGCAACATCATGGAAATCAAGACCCGCAAGGGTAAGATCATTGCCATCGTCACCCAAGGTGACAGCATTGTTACGGAAAATGCGGATTATGTGATCGAGATTCCCGAAACCGAAGAGATGCTGGTGCCTCTTCTGGCAACAGTACCTCTCCAGCTGCTGTCGTACCACATCGCCATACTCCGCGGCTGCGACGTCGATCAACCCCGCAACCTCGCCAAATCCGTGACAGTGGAGTAAACGCCTTTTACCGACTGCCGACCGCTGACCGGCTATCGGCTACAGCCTTCCAGATACGGCATTCCAGTCAACGATGTTCCAGAAGTCAGCAACATAATCCGGCCGGCGGTTTTGTTTGTCGAGATAATAGGCGTGCTCCCAGACATCACAGGTGAGAAGCGGTGTCAGGCCACGCCGCAGAGGATTCCCGGCATTGCTTTCCTGAACGATTTCAAGCTTCCCGTCAGGATGGCTGACCAGCCAGGCCCAGCCTGATCCGAACAGGGTCGCCGCGGCCTGCGTAAACTTCTGCCTGAATTCATCCACCGTTCCAAATGCTTCCTCCAGTCGCCCGACCATTTTCGGCGGGAGCTGGACATTTCTTTCCGGGGTTAAACAGTTCCAGTAGAACGTATGATTCCATACCTGTGCCCCGTTGTTGAAAATGCCGCCTTCAGCCTTACGGACAATGTCGTCAAGGGTGGCACTTTCAAACGGAGTGCCCGGAATGAGCTTGTTCAGGTTATCGACATAGGCACGGTGATGCCTGCCGTAATGGTATTCAATGGTCTGCTTCGAAATGAACGGCTCCAGCGCGTCCATTTCATACGGTAATTTGGGTAATTCAAAAGCCATGGTTCTTATCGTTTTAAATGGGTTTTCCTTTCATCTCATCAACCGCCCTGAGAAAGATCTTATCATCCTGATTGAGGATGGGGTAAAATGCCTCATCGTTGAACAGATTCCTGCCGATATACGCTTTCAGCAAGTTGGCAATCATTGCACGGGTTGAGTTCAGTCCCTTTGCATCCCTTTCCAGCCCTTTTTCTTCACTGTACGCGATCAGTTTTTCAAACAAGGATTGGTCAACTTCGTATCTTTTAATAAAATTGCCTGCATCCGGATAGGTCTCCAGCATCCTGTCCCTGTTCCTGTCGGCAAAATCATACGCGAACTGATAGATCAATCCCTTGTTTATCAATTGGTTATAGTACCCGTAAAACTTACCTGTATCAATGGGCACATAGATATCAGGCATGATCCCGCCCCCTCCGTAAACCACTTTTCCGCCGGGAGTGTAATATTTAAGGGAATCCGGGAATTTAATACTGTCCTGGTTGTTAAGTTCACCGGTCTTCAGCCGCATCAACAGGTCCTCATAGTATGCTTCCTGTCCGTCGTTGTAAGGTCGCTGGATGCACCGTCCCGTAGGTGTATAGTAACGTGCTACGGTAAGTCTCAGGGCAGAGCCATCGGCAAGTTCCAGCTGCTGTTGCACCAGGCCTTTTCCGAACGATCTCCTTCCGATGATGACACCCCGGTCATTGTCCTGAACTGCTCCTGCAAGAATTTCGCTTGCCGAAGCCGATCCCTCATCGATCAGGATGCACAATGCAGCATCTTCAAGCCGGCCGCTGTGTGTGGCATACATATACTGGCGGGGACGGTTTTTACCCTCGGTATATACGATCAGTTTCTCATCGTCAAGAAACTCATCCGCCATTTTGGTGGCGGATTCCAGATACCCGCCAACATTCCCGCGAAGATCCAGGATCAGCTTGCTGCATCCTTGCTCCCTCAGTCTTTGCAAAGCGTCGTCAAACTCTTCCGGCGTGGTGGCAGAAAACCTGCTGACCTTTATGTAGCCGATCGAATCATCCACCATATATGAAATGTCAACACTGTAGAGCGGAATGACGTCCCTGATGATGATGAAATCAGCCTCTCCGGAGATCTCCGGTCGGTAGACCGTCACCTTCACCCTGGTTCCCCTGGGGCCCCTGAGTTTTTTTATGACATCCTGATTTTCCAGCTTTATGCCGGCGACAACTGTGTCGTTGATCCGGATGATCCGATCGCCGGAACGCAGTCCGGTCTTTTCAGAAGGACCTCCAGAAATGACCTGTACAACGTTGATCGTATCGCTTACGATCCTGAATTCAATTCCAATCCCTTCAAAGTTGCCCACAAGCGACTCATTTGCATCTTTCAGCATCCCGGCACTCAAATACTGCGAATGGGGGTCAAGATCGCCTAACATTCCGTTGATCGCATCTTCCCTTATGTTTTCACCGGATAAAGAATCCACATAATCCTGTTCGATGAAACGCAGGGCTTCCATGACCTTATCGGAACGCATTGCGGGAATAGGGATGGGTTTGCTGGTCCGGTTCATATAGCCCACCAGCCGCGCCCCGGCCCAGATCCCTATCAGCAACACAAGGATGATGAGCAAAGGAAGGCTGATCAATGTTCTTTTCGGTCGCTCATTCTCTGATTTTGATTCCATCATATTTGGTTTCAATGCCATTTTCATAAGTTATCACAATGAAGAGGGTTCCATCAGGATCAAATTTCAACCACTCCCCCTCTTTCAGGCCCATGACATACCTGCCCTCCTCCTTGATCTTTCCGTCGCCCCAGTAGTATAAGTGCTTTCCGTTTGGATTGTCGTCAATGAAATTACCAGTGAAACGAAGCTGTCCGTCCTGGTAATAGGAACTCCAGGTTCCGCTTCGCAATCCATTTCCGTAGGTGCCTTCTTCCCTTGAGCCATCGATGTCATAAAACCAGAATCCTTCTTCCCTGCCCTCGATGTATTCACCCGAACTGACAAGCTTTCCTGCTTCATCATATTCGACTGATCTGCCGTCGGCAAGATCATTCAGGTATTGTTCCTCCCGGTGCAGGGCTCCGGAGGGATAATACCATCTCCATACCCCGTCAAGCATTCCGCCCTGATTATAAAAACCTTCCTGCTCCAGGGTGCCGTCGGGATAATAATACTTCCATCCTCCCGTTTTTTTTCCGTTATCGTAATCCCCTTCCGCCTTAAGCTTTCCATCGTCATAGAACTCCTTCCAGGATCCCTGTTTTGTTCCCTGTTCATTCATGATGCCCTGACCCGTCATATTCCCGGCCCTGAACGTATAGGCCATCCATATCCTGCCATCTTCCGTGTATTCCCTCCTGACCCCTTCGGGGATTCCGTCCTTGTAACTGGCCACTGTCTTAACTTTTCCGCTGGGATAGTAATCTGTCAGGACATCCAGTTCAACAAGCTCTGCAACATTCTCCTGCAGTACATCATCCAGATACTTTTCAACGATGACCAGGTTTCCTTCGCGGTCGTATTGTTTGAAATAACCGTTTTTCAGATCATCACGGTAGGTGCCTTCAAGCCGTACCCGGCCGTTGTCGTAAAAATACGCCCATTTTCCCTGTTTGAGGTTATTTCTGTCTTTTCGGTTGATCTTTTCCCTGTTGACAATGAAACCTTTCTTATACTCGATCAGGGAGATGACCGTACCCTCCGGATCATACTCATAGGCCATTCCATCCTCGATCCCGTCCACAAACGGAACTGTTTTCTTTTTTTTACCATCCGGATAGAAATAAACCGTATTACCCTGCTTAATGTCATCCGCAAAATTTTCCTCGATCACCTCAAATTCCTGGATCGTTCGCCTGATGCCATTTTTTTTATTGTTACCGTAGGTAATTTCCAGAACCAGTTTTCCTTTTTCATCATAGAACTTCCACAGGCTGTCCAGAAGAAATTCTTTCCTGTTGCCTTCTGATTTCAGTGTTCCGTTTTCATAATAGGTCTTCCAGTATCCGTCAGGAACACCGTTGACCATTTTGCCCTCGCTGGAGATCTGTCCGTTTTCATGATAAAAGACATTTAGTCCATTCGGATTGATCACGTTCTGTTGTGCCGCACAAACGTATGTCCATAATAAAAAAATAAACAAAAACAGATATTTCATAGTTTTTTCACCTTATCCTGCGAATGAGGGATTCAATTCTGGTCACTTCATTTTCCGGATATTTCCAGCATGCGTTCGATGGGTACTCTTGCACGGTTGATCAGTTCATCAGAAAGAACGATTTCAGGGGCTTCGTTTTTCAGGCACAGATATAGCTTTTCGAGCGTATTCATTTTCATATAGGGACAATCATTGCACGAGCAGGTTGTATCGGAGGGAACAATGATGAATTCTTTATCCGGGGAGGATTTCTTCATCTGGTGAAGTATTCCTGTTTCAGTTGCCACAATGTATTTTTTACTGTCATCCCTGATCGTAAATTGAAGGAGGCCGGTTGTCGAACCAATGAAATCGGCCAGTTCCAGCACCTGTGCCTTGCATTCGGGATGAGCAATAAGTTTTGCATCCGGATTTTCAATTTTTAGCTGAATGATTTTTTCCGTGGATAGAATGTCGTGCACTTCACAGGTGCCATTCCATATAACCATATTTCGTCCGGTCATCCGGTTCACATACCCGCCCAGGTTCTTATCCGGAGCAAAAATAAGGGGCTGACTCTCAGAAAATGACCTGACGATCTGAAGCGCATTGCTGGATGTACAGATCACATCCGACAGGGCCTTGACATCCGCTGAACAATTGATGTACGATATGACTTTGTGATGGGGATGCTGTTGTATGAACCGTTCAAACTCGTCCGGCGGGCAGGAATCAGCCAATGAACATCCTGCAGCAGGATCTGGTAAAAGAACCCTGCTTTTCGGATTTACAATTTTGGCAGTTTCAGCCATAAAATGGACTCCTGCAAATACAATGATTTCAGCGTTGGCATTGGCTGCCTGCCTGGATAATCCCAGGCTGTCGCCAACAAAATCAGCCAATTCCTGTATTTCGGGGACCTGATAGTAATGTGCCAGAATGAGGGCATTCTTTTTCTGTTTCAGCCGTTTGATCTCTTCAATTATATGATCCTGTTTCATTCTTTTTCCGATGAATTAACAATACGAATTAATGAATAAACTTAATTAAAAAGATTATTATTATTAGTAAGGACTGTTCATAGTGTGTATAAAAGGACTGACTGATTTTTGGAAAATTCATTATTTGTCGTTCATTAACAAAAATCATACACTTATCATCTGATAAGTTGGTGACTGTGATAATTATGAACTTTTATTCACATATCGTTAATAACTCAGACGTTGAAAAAAAAGCATCTGAATCATTAATTTTTTTTGTTGATAAATAATAATAAAAGAACTCCAAATCTTCGTCTCTGAAACTGAGTACCTATGATTTTTCTTTTATCAATAGTTGATAACAAAAGTAAACAGTTATGAACAACTAATTGTTTAAATAATATAAAAAATTGATTTATAATTAAATAGAATACAGTTGATTCAAGGGATCCTTAAAAGCCAATGATCCGGGAGTGAACGCTGAAAGGTCGTGGTATAATTGTTTTAAATTTGTGCTCGATAACCATCGTTTATGATCATCATTGGAATGGGCAGCGATCACGCCGGGTACGCACTCAAGGAAAGCCTGAAGCAAAAGCTTGTCGCCCAGGGATTTTCTGTGGAAGATTTCGGGACTTTCAGCAATGAAAGTGTAGATTATCCCGATGTCATCCATCCGCTGGCCTGTGCCATTGATCAGCAGAAGCTGGATTGGGCCATCATCATATGCGGTACGGGAATCGGAGCAAGCATGGTAGCCAACAAGTATCCACGGGTAAGGGCTGCCCTGTGCTGGATGCCGGAGATTTCAGTTCTGGCCCGCCGGCACAACAATGCCAATGTGCTTGCTCTTCCGGGCAGGTTCATCGGTGAGGAAACCGCCTGGGAGGTGGTCAGTCTGTTCCTGAATACTCCTTTTGACGGTGGCCGCCACCAACGACGTGTGAGCAAGATACCCCGCATCATGACCATTCAGAAGGCGCGTTTTCTGGAACAGGCAGAAAAGAAAGCGTTCGATTTAAAGCACAGAAAAACACTCAATTACAACATTTCCCGGTATGAAGAATCATTTCATGCCGGTCTGGTGCAGTTTGAAAACCTGGAAAACGCCAGGCAGCGCGCAGCGAATATCAGGCATAAAGTGCTCGAGCGGCTCGACGAATACCTCATTGAGTTTGAATCCAATTTCAAAAAAAGAGGGGGAAGGGTTGTCTGGGCCCTCAGTAAGAAAGAAGCAGTCAGGGAAATTCTCCATATTCTGAAGCAGCATGACGTGAAGCTTGTGGTCAAATCGAAGTCCATGCTGACGGAAGAACTGGAGCTGAATGAGGCGCTGGCCCGAAATGGAATCGAGCCCGTTGAGACTGACCTTGGTGAATACATTGTGCAGCTGTCAGGCGAGAAGCCCTATCATATCCTGACGCCGGCGATGCATAAATCGAAAGAAGATGTGTCGGCACTTTTCAGCGAAAAATTCGGGCTGGATGCCAACAGCACGCCGGAAGAAGTGACCGGTTTTGTCAGGGAACAACTCCGGCAGAAATTCCTGCAGGCCGGTGCCGGAATCACCGGTGCCAACTTTCTCATTGCCGACGCAGGTGCCGTTGCTATAACTGAAAATGAAGGAAACGCGCTGATGTCGGTGTCATTTCCAGGTATTCATATTGTGGTCGCGGGGATCGAAAAGGTCATCCCTTCCATTGCGGACCTGCACCTTTTCTGGCCATTGTTGTCTTCACACGGAACCGGGCAGTACCTCACCGTGTACAATTCGATTCTCACTGGACCCCGAAAGGAGGATGAAACCGACGGACCAGATGAAATGATCGTTATTTTGCTCGACAACAACCGTACGGAAGTACTCCAACAGCCGCTGCACCGAAGAGCCTTATCCTGTATCCGTTGCGGAGCCTGCCTGAATGCGTGCCCGGTGTACAAGAACATTGGCGGTCATGCCTATGGAACGACCTATACCGGACCCATTGGCGCCGTCATCAGTCCTTACCTGAATGATTTCAACCAGCATATCCATCTCAGCTTTGCCTCTTCCCTGTGCAGGCATTGCACGGAGGTTTGCCCCGTAAAGGTGAACCTGCACGAACTCCTGCTCCATAACCGCAATGAGGCCGTGAAAAGAGGATTAACGTCTCCTCAGGAAAAAGTGATCATGAAAGGGTGGAAAAGCATCATGATGCGGAGGTACCGGATGGATTTTTTCGGATCCGGTGCCAAAAACAGGGCGATGGCTTATTTCTTCAGCCGAGCCTGGGGCAAGCGCCGGACGCTGCCGGTGTTCAGTAAACGATCCTTCCGTCAGCGCTGGATCGAAAACGGGTGATCCTGGAGGAGACGGGCAGGCGTGATTTGTTAAAAGAAGTTAAACTGAAAATAAATGAATCCAGAAACCGTTGATTATACTGCGGCGAATGGTTTTCATTAGCTGTTTTTTCATGGTTTTGGGTGCGTTAAATAGGGAAGCGGACGCTTCCCTTTTTTCTCCCCCAAATAGTGTATTTTTGCAGGATGGTTGGCTAAGAGCCCTATTGCCGAAATGACCGACACAGGAAATAATAATGGAAATTATGGTGTGCTGATCCGGAAACTGGACCAGTTCATCCGAAAATACTACAAGAACCGCATCGTCAAAGGACTGATCTATAGCGTTGCCCTGGTGGCGCTGTTTTACCTGGTGGTCAGCCTTCTTGAATTTATCGGCCATTTTGGCACCCAGATGCGCACCGTGCTCTTTTATGGTTTGCTGGCCGCCATTCTCATCATTTTAGTTCGTTTTGTGGCCATCCCGGTCTTCCAGCTTTTCAAGATCGGAAAGATCATTACCCGCGAACAGGCCGCCGGGATCATCGGGAAACATTTCCCGGAGGTCAGGGACAAATTGCTCAATACCCTGCAGCTTGGCCGGATAGAAGAACCCTCCAGCCGGGAGCTGATCGAGGCCAGCATCAGCCAGAAGATCCGGCATCTCACCCCCATCCCGTTTCATTCAGCCATCCAGCTACGCGACAACCGAAAGTACCTGAAATATGCCCTGGTTCCCCTTTCCATTCTTCTGTTCATCTTCATCGCCGCCCCGGGAGTGATCAGGGAACCCACGCATCGGATCGTGAACCATAACGTATATTTTGAGAGAGAACTTCCTTTTTCTGTATGGATTGAAAACAAGGAACTTAAGGCATTGAGAAATGAAGATTTCAAGCTGATCGTCGGTGTATCGGGGGAGCAGATCCCCGAGGCATTTTACCTTGAAATGGAAGGTCAAAACCTGAAGTTATCCCGGGAATCCAACGGCCGGTACAGTTATCTTTTCAGAAATATCCAGCGGAACGTGGCCTTTTATCTTACGGCCGACAAGTACCGGTCCGACCGTAAAGAGATCCTTGTCATTCCCAGCCCTGTGATCGGAAGGTTTGAAATTAAAATGAACCCGCCGGTTTACACGGGGAAAAAGGAAGAAGTGCTGGAAAATACAGGGGATCTTATCGTGCCTGAAGGAACCCGCCTTATCTGGAAGTTTTTCACCACCGACACCGATTCGGTCCTGTTTTCGGTGGATGACCGCAGAGAAGTGCTTGGACAGCAGGGCAACAATGTTTTCGTTTATGAGCATTCCTGTTACCGCAGTTCTTATTATTCGGTAAAAACGGTCAATCGTTACGTTCAGGACAACGATTCGCTGTTTTACACCCTTACGGTGATCCCCGACCTGTACCCGACCATTCTGGCGGAGGAGTACAGGGATACGCTGTACGACAACCGACTGTATTTTAAAGGTAACATCAGGGACGACTATGGTTTCACCCGTTTGCTGTTCCGTTATGGTGTGAAGGACAGGCCCGGCGGGGACGACCGCGTTCCCGATTCAAGTCAGCGCGTTGCGGTAGATCCCCGGCAAACCCAGCAGCTGTTTTATCATTTTTTTGACATCACCTCTCTGTCCCTTTCACCGGGTGATGAAGTGGAATATTTTTTTGAGGTATGGGACAATGATGCGGTGAACGGAAATAAATCGAGCCGTACACCAAAAATGACCTTTCGGATACCCTCCCTGGAGGAAATCGACGAGCAAACCCAGGCAGCCAGCGAGTCCCTTAAAAATGAAATGGAATCCACTCTGCTTGACCTGAAAGGCATGCAGAAAGACATCGAGGAACTTCACCGGAATTTTCTTGAAAAGAAGAGCCTGAACTGGCAGGAGGAGCAGCAGTTGGAGCAGCTTCTCAAAAAACAGCAATCCATTCAGAACCGCATGGAAGACCTGAATCTTCAGAATCTGGAAAAATCGGTCAGGGAGCAGCAATACAAGGAAGTGGACCCCGACATTCTTGAAAAACAAAAGGAGCTGGAAAAGCTCTTTGAAGAGATCCTTTCCGAAGATGTGAAAAAGCTAATAGAAGAGTTGCAGCAGATGATGAGTGAAATGGATAAGGATAAGATCAATGAGATGCTTGAGAAAATGAAGTGGACCAATGAAGACATTGAACAGCAGCTCGACCGGAGCCTTGAGCTGTTCAAACGGTTTGAATTTGAGAAAAGGCTGGCCGACATGATCGATAAGATCGGGAAACTTTCTGAAAAACAGGAAAAGCTGTCAGAAGAGACCAGTGAAGGCAGGAATGAAGACGCGGAAGAATTGATGGATAAGCAGGAGAAGATCGGGGAGGAATTTGACCAGATAGGCGAGGAGCTGGATGAACTGGACAAAATGAACCAGGAGCTTGAAGATCCGAATCAGATGGAGAATACCGAACAGGATGAGCAGGGGATCAAGGATGATCTTCAGAACAGTCAGAACGAGCTTTCGACGAAGAAGTTCTCCAAAGCCTCCAAATCGCAGCAGGGTGCCGCCCGGAAGATGAAGGAAATGAGCAGCAAGCTGCAGAACATGATGGACAGCATGATGTCGGCCGCACTGGGGGAAGACATCTGGGCGCTTCGGGAGATCCTTGAAAACCTTCTCCAGGTCAGTTTTGATCAGGAAAAACTGATGGATGAGCTTTCGATGACCGGAAGAAATGATCCGGTTTATAACCGCATTGTGCAGGATCAGAAAAAATTAAAAGATGATGTGGGGATGATCGAAGACTCCCTGTTCGCTCTCAGCAAGCGTCAGCCTGCCATCAAGGCGGTCGTCCAGCGGGAGATCAATGAGATTGATGACAAGCTCAGCAAAACGCTGGCTGACCTGGCAGAAAAGAATGTCAGCACCGCGCAGTCCAATCAACAGTATGTGATGACATCGGTGAACAATCTGGCGCTTTTGCTTTCAGAATCACTTCAGAACATGCAGTCGCAGATGGATCAGATGAGCCAGAATTCAGGCGGTGGCAGCTGCCCCAATCCGGGAGGGTCATCCCCCTCTTCGATCAGTACGATGCGGCAGCTCCAGGAGCAGCTCAACAAACAGATTGAACAGCTAAAGAAAGGGATGGACAAGGGTCAGGGCAGTGAGCAAATGGGAATGCCGGCCATGAGCGAGCAGCTGGCCAGGCTGGCGGCGCAGCAGGAAGCCCTGCGCAACCAGCTGCGGCAATACATGGATGGGTTGAAAGAGCAGGGACTTGGCGACCAGGGCGAGATGAAGCGAATGATTGAGGATATGGAAAAAACCGAAACAGACCTGGTCAATAAAATGATCACCAACCAGACCCTGATGCGGCAGCAGGAGATACTTTCAAGGCTTCTGGAATCGGAGAAAGCCGAACGCATGCGTGAGCTTGAAGAACAGCGTGAATCAAAAGAAGTAAAAAATCAAAAAATCAGTAACCCTGAAGAGTTTTTTAAGTATAAAGGTATAAAAGACAATCAGACGGAAATCCTTAAAAGTATTCCACCAGGCTTAAAACCCTTTTATAAAAGAAAAGTTAACGACTATTTATTTAATTTTGAAGACTGACAAGAGGATATATGAGATTTGAACGGCTTGCCATCAGGATTCCTTCAGGCATGAAACACCTTCACCTGGTGGAACGGTTTCTTGAAGAAATTTGCGACAGGTATAACATAGGGATGGACTATTATGGCAACATCACCGCTGCAGTGATGGAAGCCGTTGAGAACAGTCTCATCCACGGCAACAAGATGGATGAGGGGAAAATGATTGACATCCTTTTTGAGGCAAAGCCGGGTAAGCTTGTCTTTCACATTCAGGACGAAGGCGAGGGATTTCCTTTCAGAGAGATAACCGATCCGACCGAACCATCCCTTCCCGCATCCGGGCTCCAGGGCCGTGGGCTTTTCATCATCAGGCGCCTTGCCGACGAAGTTCATTTCAATGAAAAAGGGAATTGTATCAGCCTTTATTTCACCGTCAGCGGCATCCGGGAAGAGGTCAACCTGGACCGTCAGAAAAAGATGGCTTCTTTTAAGAAGTCTGCCAGGAAATCCACCCACGAAAAGAACCGTTAAACCCCTGAAAACATGACAGATAACAGGATCCATTTCTTTCTGGAGGGCGTTTCCTATCCATTACGGAATAAAGAAAAGCTTCGCCAGTGGCTGGATATGGTCATCATCAGTGAGAACGAATCCTACCACGACATCAACATCATTCTCTGTACGGATGAGTTTTTACGCCAGCTCAATCTTACCTATTTATCCCATGATCACTTCACCGATGTTCTGACATTTGATTTTTCAGAATCTGAACAGATTGCCTCAGGTGATATTTACATCAGCCTGCCCCGGGTGAAGGAGAATGCCATAACTTTTGGCGTTTCAGTAAAAGACGAGCTGCACAGGGTCATGGTCCACGGCATTCTTCATCTTGCCGGGTATGATGATAAAAGGGCCAGGGACAAGAAGAGAATGACCGAAAAAGAGAATCATTATCTATCGTTACGTGAGAAAGGGATTTGAGTTCCCTGTTTCACGTGAAACATTCCCGAACCATGTTCGTTCCGTATGATGTCATTGTGGTGGGTGCCGGGCACGCCGGCTGTGAGGCTGCTGCCGCTGCTGCACGGCTGGGATCGCGGGTGCTGCTGGTCACCATGAACATGACCACCATGGCGCAGATGAGCTGCAATCCCGCCATGGGAGGCATTGCCAAGGGACAGATCATCCGGGAAATTGATGCGCTCGGCGGATTATCCGGAATCGTGACCGACCGTACCATGATCCAGTTCCGGATGCTGAACCGCTCAAAAGGTCCTGCCATGTGGAGCCCCCGTGCTCAGAATGACCGGGGTTTATTTTCCCTAGAGTGGCGACAGGCAATGGAAACCATCCCCGGACTTGATTTCCGTGAAGACATGGTCACCGGCGTTCTGGCCGACGGTGACCGGATCACCGGCGTCGTTACCCGGCTCGGTCACATCCTGCCTGCCAAAGCCGTCATCCTGACCAACGGAACTTTTCTGAATGGCGTGATCCACATTGGTGAAAAGCATTTTGAAGGAGGCCGCATCGGGGAGAAAGCTGCAAAAGGCCTGACGGAAAGCCTGGTTCAGCTCGGATTTGAATCCAGCAGGATGAAAACCGGCACCCCGGTTCGAATCGATGGCCGCTCGATCAATTATTCAAACCTGGAAGAACAAAAAGGTGATGAAAACCCGGGAAAGTTCTCCTTTACCGATACTCCCCGCCTGAAACGACAGCGCAGTTGTTACCTTGCCTACACGAATGAAAAGGTCCATGCCGTGCTGAGAACCGGCTTTGACCGGTCACCGCTTTTTGTGGGCCGGATCAAAGGCATTGGCCCCAGGTACTGCCCGTCGATCGAAGATAAAATTGAACGGTTCAGCGATAAACTGTCGCACCAGTTGTTTGTTGAGCCGGAAGGATGGAATACCGTGGAGGTGTACCTGAACGGATTTTCGTCTTCCCTGCCGGAAGAGGTTCAGGTTGAAGCGTTGAAACTGATTCCCGGTTTTGAAAATGCCCGGATCTTCCGGCCGGGATATGCCATTGAATACGATTATTTCCCTCCTGTCCAGTTGTATGCCACACTGGAAACCAAAAAGATCCATCATCTCTATTTTGCCGGTCAGATCAACGGAACCACAGGATACGAAGAAGCTGCCGCGCAGGGGATCATCGCAGGGATAAACGCCCATATGAAGATCCACGATCAGCCCGAATTTGTTCTCAAGCGTTCCGAGGCCTACATCGGAGTGCTCATCGACGATCTGATAACAAAGGGTGTTGACGAGCCTTACCGGATGTTCACCTCGAGGGCAGAATACCGCATTTTATTACGGCAGGATAATGCCGACCTCCGGCTGACCCCCAAGGCTCACGGCATAGGCTTGGCCGATGACGCCCGGATGAACCGGCTGATCAGGAAAAAAGAGCACATCTGGAAAATGATCCGGTTTCTTCATACCCAGAGTGTTACACCCGGGGAGATCAATCCCTACCTGGAGCAAATGAACACCGCTCCCCTGGAGCAAAGTGTAAAAGTGGCCACCCTGCTGCTTCGGCCCCAGGTAACCCTGGACGGACTGTTCGTTCACCTGGACACACTCCGTCAGCTGGGAAATAAGGCGGGCATGAACGACCGCGAAGCTTTCGAAGAGGCGGAGATCACGATCAAATATGAGGGATACATCAGCAAGGAACAGGAAATGGCAGCCCATCTGTCGAAGGTCGATGAAATCTACCTGAAAGACACCCTTGATTACCACTCCCTGAAAGCACTTTCTTTTGAAGCAAGAGAAAAACTCAACAGGATCCGGCCCGCCACCATCGGACAGGCATCCAGAATACCCGGGGTTTCCCCGGCCGACATTTCCGTTTTGCTCGTCATGCTTGGAAGATAATAAGCTGTTCCACGTGAAACATCGGCGATGAATACAATTTCCAACTGCCCGGTATGCCAGTCCCCGGATCTTCATCCCTACCTGGAGGTCAGGGATCTTTTTCTGACCAATGAAACCTTTGTCATACGAATCTGCCCGAATTGCGGCTGCGGAATCACGGATCCCCGGCCCACGGCAGAAGAGATCGCCAGGTATTACCAGAGCAGGTCTTACATATCCCATTCAGCATCGTCCAAAGGACTCCTGAACAAACTGTACCTCATTGCCCGAAATTATACCCTGTGGAAGAAGTATAACCTGATCCGGACCCAAAGCAGGCAGTCTCCGGGGACCATTTTGGACATAGGCTGTGGCTCCGGGGACTTCCTTGGCTATTTTCAAAAACGAAAATGGGAAACCCTCGGCATCGAGCCTGACGAACCGACCCGGCAGGCTGCCATGCGTAACTATCCCCTGCACATCGGCGGAAGTGAACTCTTCACGCAGATTCCAACCCGGAGCCATCACGTGATCACCTTATGGCATTCACTGGAACATATTGCCGGTTTGCACGAAACCTTTGCTCAGGTCAAAAGGATCCTGAGACCCGATGGCGTGCTGTTCATCGCCGTTCCCAATTATACTTCCCGGGATGCTGCTTTTTACGGACCCTACTGGGCCGCCTGGGATGTACCGCGCCACCTGGTTCATTTCACTCCGCAAACGATGGACCGGCTGGTTCGGCAGTACGGCCTGAAAATTCAGTGTTCACTGCCCATGAAGCTCGATGCCTATTATATCAGCATGCTCAGTGAACGCTATCAGCATGGCCGGGTGAACTACCTCAGGGCCATCCGCAATGGATGGCGGTCCAACCGGTACGCCAGATCCCACGAAAATACCTTCTCCAGCCTGATTTATGTCATCAAACCAGAAAATGCTTAACTTTAGCCCATCTTTCATTTACGTGCATGCACATCAATGCTTCTCATCGTAAAGGCATTCTCCGGGCATTTGGAATATCCCTGGCGTTTCTTTTCATCGCCGTTGCAGCGAATCTTGTTTTGGTCAACCGGCTGGATCCTGTCAGACAGAGCAAATACCTGGAAAAAAAACTGTCACTGAAGGAACAGGCGTTGGTTTCAACCATTGAAAAGATACGAACCTGCAGTAACACTCCCCGTTCTGACCGCAACACGGTGTGGAGCGACCTCTACCGGCGCTGTGACAAGGAAGGCATCATCGTACTGATGTATCACAGGGATACCTTGAAATTATGGACCTCCAGCACGCTGCCGCATGATTCCCTGAGCCTGCCGCCAGAAATTCATCAGCCCGTCCTGTTGCTTCGGAATGGATGGTATCTGGTCCGGAAAATGACGACAGCGGATACGACCTATGCCGGGCTTTTTCAGATCAAAAACAGGTTTCCTTATCAAAATGAATACCTGGTCAATACCTTTGGAAAAGGCATACATCTTTCTTCTAATATATTGATATCCAATAAAATAACAGATTATCCAATCTACGGGACTGACGGAAGTTACTTGTTTTCACTGGTGTTTCCCGAATCGCCAAGCCTGCCGGATGTACAGAATTACCTCCTTTTTCTTCTTTATTTTCTTTTTCTCCTCTTTTTCGTACTCGGGATCTTCCGAACATACGGGTGGATAGAGAAAAAGATGAAAATCCGCCC
This sequence comes from Bacteroidales bacterium, assembly GCA_035342335.1. Lineage (NCBI taxonomy): Bacteria > Pseudomonadati > Bacteroidota > Bacteroidia > Bacteroidales > Bacteroidales bacterium. The sequence goes on along the minus strand of DAOQWY010000006.1, from coordinate 66,822 downwards.
TTCCCTGTTGTTTCTGGCTTTTACAACCGATGTTCTCATCACGCGGATCCTGATCTTCTATTTCAAAATACCACATACGCTTTATCAGTCCGATCTGTTCAAACCCCTGTATTATGGTTCTTCTTTTCTGCTGCCCTCCCTGGGCGACCTGGTGGTGAATACCCTGTTGTTACTGTTTGTTTCCTACGCCTTTTTTGTCCTGGCCCGCCCAACCCTCAGGGCAACCAGGGTACGGGTCCCCCTTCGGTATATCCTTTCGCTTGTTTGTTTTCTGACCATTTTCCTGTTGATGGATGTGGTTCTCTATTTAATAAAAGGCCTCATCCTTGACTCGAACTTTTCACTGAACCTGAACAACATATTCGGGATGACCTTTTCCAGCCTGCTGGGCTTCAGTGTCATCACCAGCCTGCTGATTTGTTTTTTCCTGGCGGCCTGGACACTTTTCGCCTGGATCTATCTTTATTTACCATCCCTTAAACACCATGTCCTGTTCCTGATCCTTTCAGGCGTGCTTTATTTTGGCATTGGGAGCTTAACGGGCTTTTCACCGGATGCAGCCTTCGCCGGATTTATGGTCATTTTTATGCTTTCCTTATGGGTGGTCAGAAAAAGGCACATTCCCCTGCTGTCGTTTTACAACGCCGTCTATTTCCTGTTTCTGTTTGCTGCATTTACCACGTACGTTCTCAATACCTATCATCATAAGAAAGAAAGGGAGCAACGGAAATGGATGGCGATCAAACTTTCCATTGAACGGGATCAGATCACGGAATACCTGTTCGCTGACACAGAAAAGAAGATGAAAGGCGATAGTCTGCTGGAAGCACAAATTTTTACAGCCCTGGCCGATGATTCCATTGAGCAAATGATCCTGCAGTACATCGGTGACCGGTACCTGGAACCCTACAGGGATAATTACAACTACCAGATCACGGTTTGTGATGAGAAGCAGGTGTTGCGTGTGCAGCCCGAAAATTATGATGTGTCCTGTCTTGAATTTTTTTCGGACATGATTCAGCGGATCGGCAAACCGACGGCAGCAACTACCCTTTATTTTCTTGATGACGGAACCGACGACATCAATTACGTTTCCCGCATCCCCTTTGTTTCCCCTGCCGGAACCGACAGCCTGGGGCTTTTTATTGAGCTTTATTCCAAGTATATACCCAAGGCGCTGGGTTATCCCGAGTTGCTCATTGATAAAAAGACAACGGCATTTACCGATCTGACCAATCATTCCTATGCCATTTACAATAACCAGGCTCTTACCAAGAGTGTAGGGAAATATTTTTATCCGATCGATGAAAACTCCCTGGGCCATACAACAGATGAATTTACGTTTTTCAACCGCGATGGTTACAATCATCTTCATTACCGTGCCGGCCCGGGAAGGGACATCATTGTGAGCACACAGCGCGACACCCTGTGGGGATTGCTCGCACCTTTTGCCTATCTGATCATCTTTTATGGTGTTGTCCTGTTGATCCTGGTTCTGGTGCTGAGTCCGTCGCTTCGGATCCGCATGTCGGCCCCCAGCTTCAAGGATCGCCTGCAGCTTGCGGTGATAGCCATCATCCTTGTTTCATTCCTGTTCATCGGGATAACCTCTCTCTTGTACCTGGCTGATCTGAACACAAAAAAGAACCTGGACATTCTGAGTGAAAAGACCCATTCCGTTCTGATCGAACTGGAACATAAGCTTTCGTCCGAACCGTCACTGCCTCCGGCGATGTCTTCCTATCTGACAGAACTGCTGAATAAATTTTCACAGGTCTTCTTTTCGGATATCAATCTTTACGATACCGGGGGCCGGTTACTGGCTTCCAGCCGGCATGAAATCTTTGAAGAGGGATTGCAGTCAAATCTGATGAATCCCATGGCATTCGATCAGATGGTCATTCAGAACAAAACGATATTCATTCAGCGTGAGCGCATCGGTCGCTATGAATTTTTGTCGGCCTACGTGCCCTTTCAGAACAATGACAACAAAACCATTGCCTACGTCAACCTGCCGTATTTCGCCCGCCAGTCGGAGCTGCGCCAGGAGATCTCCATGTTTCTGACCGCTTTTGCCAATATCAATGTCATTTTGATTGCCCTTGCCACCTTTGTAGCACTGATCGTATCAAATTACATCACCCGGCCGATGCAGCTGATCAGGGAGAAGATGGGCAAGCTGAAGCTGGGAAAAACAAACGAAAAGATCGAATGGTCGGGGAAAGATGAGATTGGCAATCTGGTGGAAGAGTACAACCGGATGATCGGCGAACTGGCCAACAGCGCCGACCTCCTGGCACGGTCGGAAAGGGAAAGCGCCTGGCGGGAGATGGCCAAACAGGTTGCCCACGAGATCAAGAATCCACTGACCCCCATGAAGCTCAGCATACAGTACCTTCAGAAAGCCTGGGATGAAAAGGCACCGGACTGGGACCTCCGCCTGAAGCGATTCACGGAAACCCTCATTGAACAGATCGAAAACCTGTCGCTGATTGCCACCGAGTTCTCTGATTTTGCCAAAATGCCCCAGCCCCTTCTGGAACGGATGGACCTTAAGGAGGTGATCCAGTCGGCCGTAAGCTTATTTGAGGATATTCAGCACATTGAGTTCATTGCCTCGGACATGCCGGATGAACCCTGCTGGATATGGGCCGACAGGAAACAGATGCTGCGCGTTTTCAATAACCTGATCAAAAATTCAGTTCAGGCTATTCCCGTCCATCAACAGGGTGTCGTTGAGATCTCCGCTCACAAGGAGGCCTCCGACGTAGTGGTTCACATCCGGGATACCGGGATTGGCATCCCCTCCGATCAAATTCCCCGGATCTTTACACCGAGCTTCACTACCAAAACCGGAGGGATGGGTATGGGGTTGGCCATTGTAAAAAGCATCATTGTCAACACACAGGGCGACATCTGGTTTGAATCCCGGGAAGGAAAGGGCACCGTGTTCTCGTTCCGGTTGCCCCTGCTTCAGGAGAAACGATAGCCTGACAATAAAATCCCTATTTTTGCGTACAGAAGTAAATTCTCCGACCGGTTGAATCCACTCCGACAACTTGCGGGACAGACCGTCATTTACGGAATGGGAACCATTGTTCCCCGGGTGCTGAATTACCTCCTGCTTACTCCTTTCTATACCCGAATTTTCATCACAGGTGAATATGGAGTGATCACCGAACTGTATGCGTATGTGGCATTTTTAATGGTACTGCTGACCTATGGGATGGAGACCGCCTACTTCCGCTTTGCGGAAAGCAACAGCGACAAGGAAAAGGTTTACAGTAGCGCACTGACCTCGCTTTTTTTCACCACGCTCCTTTTCCTGATCCTGGTCTCGCTTTTTGCCCAGCCCATTGCAGAATGGATCAAATACCCCTCCCACAGGGAATACATCCTGTATTTTGCATTTATCGTCGGCATTGACGCATTTACAGCCATACCGTTTGCCCGTCTCAGGCAGCGGCAGCAGGCCACGCGTTTTACGATCATCCGGATCGTCAATGTTCTGGTCAACATTGGATTGAATATCTTTTTTCTTTCCATTTGTCCCCGGATCCTTGAGAACAATCCCGATTCAGTCATCCGGTTCATTTATTCTCCGGAAGTGGGTGTAGGTTATGCCTTCATTTCCAACTTGATAGCCAGCATAACCACACTGCTGATGCTGCTTCCTGAAATTCTTCGTTTCAGGATCCGTTTCGAACCGGTCCTTCTCAGGCAACTCCTGGCCTACGCCCTGCCGTTGTTGGTGGTGGGGCTTGCCGGGATGGTCAACGAAGTAGCGGATAAGATCCTGTTGAAATACCTGGTGGTCCCTCCCGAGGGGACCATCGACCGAAATGCCTATGCCATGGGACAGGTGGGGGTGTACGGGGCCAATTTCAAACTGGCCGTTCTGATGAGCCTGTTCATTCAGATGTTCCGCTTTGCAGCGGAACCCTTTTTCTTTGCGCAGGCAAAAAATGAGAATCCCCAAAAGATCTATGCCGAGGTGATGAAGTATTTTGTCATTTTTTGCCTCCTGATCTTTCTTGCGGTCACACTGTACATCGACCTGTTTCAGCACCTGATCGGGAAAGACTACCGTGAGGGCCTGCATATCGTTCCCATTATATTGATAGCCAATTTATTGCTTGGAGTGTTCTACAACCAGTCGATCTGGTACAAGCTTACCAATCTCACCCGTTATGGTGCCGGAATTGCTATTATGGGAGCTGTGATCACCGTGATCGTTAACCTGACGCTTGTACCACGGCTGGGTTATGTGGGATCTGCACTTGGGCACCTGGCCTGCTATCTGGTGATGGTGCTGGTGTCCTATTTTCTTGGTCAGAAGTATTATCCCGTTCCATACGACCTGAAAATCCTGGGTTGGTATTTATTGTGTGCCCTGGCCATATATGGCATCAGCCTTCTGCTTCCCATATCTGCTCTTTTGCCTAAATTGCTGGCTCATACAGGCCTGTTCCTGGTGTTTGCCGCGCTGGTGTACATCCGGGAGAAACCGCTCATTGCCCGCCAATTCATAAACAAATGATTTATTTCCTTAATTTTGCGCGGTTTAACCCGTCACAATGAAGATAAAGATCGTCAACAGGTCGAAACATCCCAGTCCGGTCTATGAAACATCGGCCTCAGCCGGCATGGATCTCCGTGCCGATCTTCAGCAGCCTGCCACGCTTGGGCCACTCGACCGGGTGCTGATCCCGACCGGGCTGTTCATCGAGCTGCCTGCCGGATATGAAGCGCAGGTCAGACCACGAAGCGGACTGGCCATTCGTCACGGCATTACGGTTCTGAATACGCCGGGCACCATTGATGCCGATTACAGGGGTGAAATACGGGTGATCCTGATCAATCTGTCGAAGGATCCTTTCGTCATCAACGATGGTGACCGGATTGCACAGATGATCATATCGTCCCACGAATCCGTTGAATGGATTGAGGTGCAGGAACTTTTGGAAACGGACCGGGGTCAGGGCGGATTCGGGCACACCGGGAAACACTAAATAAAACGAAAGCCAGCTATGAAGAATGTTGCTATTTTGACCATCGGCTTGTTGTTTCTGGTGCTGACCCCTGGCTGCAAGGCTCCTCCCCAGACAGCCATTCCCTTTGATCCGTCCAGTGTTGAGGCGTATAAGCCAGGGGAAAATTCTCCGCAGCGGATCACCGCACTGTTCATCGATGCAAAAAAAGAGGCCCTTCTGGGAAATGCCATCAAGGCCGAAGCCATGTTCCTGTCGGTGATTGAAAAAGATCCCCGGCGGGATGCAGCATTTTACGAACTGGCAAAGCTGTATTCACTTCAGAACAACCTTACCGATGCCCGGATCATGGCGGAAAAGGCATTGGCCCTGGCCCCGGATAATCACTGGTACAAAGAGCTTCTGGCTGAGCTGTATCAGCGCAATCAAAACTACGCCCAGGCCATCCGGCTGTACGACGATCTGGCCCGCGATTTTCCCCATGACATGGAGTATCGTTTTCAGCTGGCCGCCTGCTATGTTTTTGCCGGAAAGTTCAATGAAGCCCTGGGCGAGCTGGACAAAATTGAAGCAAGACTGGGTGTAAGTGAAGAGATCGTCCGGCAAAAAGAGAGACTGTATCTTTTCATGGATAAAGTGGAGGAGGCAGCGGCTGAAATCCGGAAGCTGATCCTGGTTAATCCGGGCGAAAGCCGTTATTACTCCTGGCTTGCAGAGCTTTACATGTCGCAGGGGCAGCCCGAAAAGGCCCTCGAAGTCTATAACCAGGTTGCAGAAAAGTTTCCCGATGATCCCTATATCCATATTTCCCTGTCGGATTATTACCGAAAAAAGGGAGACAAGGAGAGAGCCCAGGAGGAACTGAAGCTCGGTTTTTCCAATCCCGCCCTGGATATTGATACGAAAATCCAGGTGATGCTGTCTTTTTATTCGATGAGTGAATTATTTGAGGAGATACGGCCCCGGGCAATGGAGCTGGCGCAGATCCTGGTCAAAACGCATCCCGACAATCCGAAAGCCTATTCCATGTATGCCGATTTTTTGGTGCGGGACAGGCAATTCAGGGAGGCCAGGGATGCGTTTTACAAGGTCATCTCCCTCGACAGCAGCAAATTCCTGGTGTGGGAAAGCCTGCTCCGGGTGGAGGCTGAGCTGGAAGATTATGACGCAATGAAAAGGGAGAGCCAGCGGATGATCGAATTATTTCCCGTTCAGCCCATTGGATACCTGTTCAATGGTGTGGCCCGGATGCAGCTGAAGGAGTACAGGGAAGCGATCGAATCCTTCAAAACCGGGCTGGGCTTTGTGGTTGCCAATAACCTGCTTTCATCACAGTTCAATGCGTACCTTGGAGATGCCTCCTATCAGGCACAGGATATTCCCGCTGCGTTTGAATACTATGACAAAACGCTGCAACTCGATCCTGACAATTCCTATGTGCTGAATAATTATTCCTATTACCTGTCGTTACGAAAGGAGAACCTTGACAAGGCCGAGGCCATGGCCCTCAGAGCGACACAGCTTGATCCGGGGAACATGGCCAATCTGGATACCTACGGATGGGTGCTTTTCATGCAGAAAAAATACGAAGAGGCGGAGCAGTGGATTAAAAAGGCACTTGATCAGGGTGGGGTGAACGATCCGGATATCCTTGAACATTACGGAGATGTCCTGTTCAAACTGGGTAAAACCAATGAGGCCATTCACTATTGGAAGACCGCGCTGGAAAAGGGACCGGGTTCCGGGTGGCTGGAGAAAAAAGTACGGGATGGCAAACTCTATGAATAAATCATGGTCTGTTCCCATTTAGAATGGCTCAACCGTTTGGGCTTCGGTGTATTGCTTTTAGCGTGCCTGGCGGGATTCACCTCCTGCGGAACTTCACGGAAAGCTGCCCGGAAGCCGCTGAAGGAAGAAAGTCCCTCTTTTCTTTTACAGAAGCTCGCTGAAAATGAACTTTCCTACGAAACGTTGTCCGCGAAGTTCAATGCCACCTACGATGACGGGAAGGCAACGGTCTCGCTGACGGGCCATCTGCGGATGAAATGCGACAGCATTATCTGGCTTTCCCTTTCACCCGCCCTGGGTATTGAGATGATGAGGGTCGTTCTGACCAGGGATTCCCTGAAGATCCTGGACCGGATACAGTCGGCCGGCCTGCTGCGGGAGTATGGTTATATCCATCACCTGGTCAATGGAATGCTGGATTTTGAAATGCTGCAGTCACTGATCGTCGGCAATGATTTTCCCGGCTTTGAACAGGGCACCGTGCACACTGCAACCGGGGGAGATCATTACAAGATAGGGTTCCATGGCCGCAGCAAGAAGAGTGATGCTCCTTCAGGACCCGACAGCGTCCTGTTCATTCCCAGCCAGGATGTCTGGCTTAGCCCTGAGAATTTTAAAATCATTTATATGTCCTTCCGGGAACAATCCGGTGAAGACCGGACTGCTGAAGCCGGCTTCAATGCATTTAAACTGACAGGCAATCAACTTTTTCCTTACCAGGTTACGTATGTGATCCGGGAGGGAGATACACGCCTGAAAGTGGATGTTCGCTACATGCGGGTGACATTGAATGAATCCCTGAACTATCCTTTCAGCATACCAGAACGTTTTATCCGGGCCAAAAAATGAAACGCGTCATTCATATGACCCACAGCCACAGGTTCAGTGCAATCCTTATCCTTGTTTCAGGATGGGTGCTTCTGGTTGCCGGAGGGATGTTTTCTGCCGTGTACGCCCAGGTGGAGGAGAAGGAAAACCTTCAGCAAAAAAAGTCTGAAATAGAAAAGGAAATAGAGTATACCAATAAACTGCTCGAGGAGACCCGGAAGAGCAAGCAGTCCTCTCTGGGCGAGCTGGCGGTGATCAACCGAAAAATAAACCGGAGAGAGGCATTGATTCAGACCATCAACAATGAAATTTCCTTGCTGGACGGCCAGATCCATCAAAACCAGGCAGCTTTGGAGGCACTCAATGCTGAGCTGACCGGACTCAAGGATGAATACGCCAGAATGATCTATTGTGCATTTAAAAACCGCAGAGCATATGACCGGCTCATGTTTCTGTTCTCTGCCCGCAGTTTCAACCAGGCCTATCAGCGGATGAAATATCTCCAGCAGTACAGTGATTACCGCCGGCAACAGGCTGTCCTTATCGTGAAAAAGCAGGAGGAACTGAATGAAGCCACACAGCAAGTCGAGCAGCTTAAAGAGGAGAAGCTGTCGCTGCTGACATCGAAGGAAAGGGAACTGGCCAATCTGGATATTGAAAAAAAGAACAAGGACAGCACGGTGTCCGGGCTGGGTCAAAAAGAGGCTGAACTGCGTAAAACACTGAAATCAAAAGAATTAGCAGCAAAAAAATTACAACAGGCGATCGAGAAGATCATTGCTGAAGAAATAAGGAAGTCCAATGAACTGGCCAACAAGAAAACTTCGGCGGCAGGAGCGACATTTGCCCTCACTCCCGAGGAGCGGGAGCTATCCAGTACCTTTGAAGCCAATAAAGGGAAATTGCCCTGGCCTACGGAGCGGGGTGTGCTATCCAGTTCTTTTGGGGAACATGCTCATCCTGATCTGAAAGGAATAAAAGTTAAAAATAACGGCATCGATATTTTGACCAATGCAGGATCGGCCGCCAGAGCTGTTTTTTCGGGAGAAGTGTCGCGCATCATCTCTATACCCAAGTACGGCAATGTCGTTATCATCCGTCACGGAGAGTATCTTTCGGTTTATTCCAACCTGGATGAGGTCATGGTGAAAAAGGGTGACAGGGTTGTGACCAGGCAGGTGGTCGGATCCATTAAGACCGACGAGGTCCTGATCCGGACGGAGTTACACTTTGAGCTCTGGAAAGGGAAAGAAACCCAGGACCCGATGTTATGGATTGCCCGTTGATATGTCCGTCCGGACCCCTGCAAAAAATCTAATAATTGATGTGATCCGGGTCCCTCAATAAAATTCGTATATTTGTTCATTAAATTTCATCGTTATGGTAACAGGAATCATCTTGCTGGGTATGATCGGTCACTGGGAAATACTTCTCATCGTTCTGGTCATCGTTTTGATCTTTTTTGGCGGAAAAAAGATCCCCGAATTAATGAAAGGAATGGGCAAAGGCGTTCGCAGTTTTAAGGACGGATTGAGTGGTGAGGATGAAAAGGATGACAAAAACAGTGACATCTCCAAAAATTAACGATCCATTCGGGAACAGTAATAAAATATAAAAACTATCAGGGTTTTTAAGTTTCCACCTGATATTAACGAAGGAATTAATGAGCCGTTTGCACGATAAATTAATCTTTTTCATGTTGTTGGGTGTGGTTTTGATCAGCTTTGCCCGGCCTGTTCGTTCAGCAGGAGCATCATCCCTGAACCTTTTGCCGGATACCTTGCTGCAGGCCGACTCCCTGCCGGATACCCTGGTGTACGACCCATCCATCCTGAGAAATGATTCACTGAAATTCACCCTGACGGAAGATTCCCCGATCGTAAGGGCACTGGATAGCCTGGCCGACATCATCTACTTCAGGGATTATTATTTCACTACGGATACGGCATTTCTTAATGTTTACAGGGACCCTTTCGAAACGATCCCTGAATTTTCCGATTCGGTTTACAGGGAGCGGATTCATCAGCTTGATCGGATGACCCCGATCGATTTGGCCTACAATGAAGATGTCAGACGGTGGATACTTCTGTATGCAAACCAGAGACGGGCGCTTACCTCCCGGGTATTGGGCCTGGCGCAGATCTATTTTCCGTTGTTTGAAGAGTACCTCGACAAGTACAATCTTCCCCTGGAGCTGAAATACCTGGCCATCGTCGAATCGGCGCTGAATCCAACCGCCAACTCAAGGGCGGGGGCAAAGGGCTTATGGCAGTTTATGTACACCACCGGAAGGTCGTACGGGTTAAAAGTCACCTCTTACGTTGATGACCGGTTTGATCCGTATAAGGCTACGGATGCCGCCTGCCGGCACATGAAAGACCTGTACGGGATTTACGGTGATTGGCTGCTGGCCCTTGCAGCCTATAATTCCGGCTCCGGAAATGTGAACAAAGCCATACGCCGGGCCGGAAACATCAAAAATTTCTGGGCCATCCAGCCATTTCTGCCCAGGGAGACCCAGGGGTATGTCCCTGCGTTCATTTCGGTCTGTTATATCATGAACTATAACCAGGAACACAATCTGTATCCCACTCATCCCGGCATCCTGTACAATGGCATCGATACCGTCGTTGTGAACAATCTTCTTTCCTTTTCCCAGCTGAATGAAATGCTGGGCATTCCGATGGAAGACCTTGTTTTTCTGAACCCGGCCTACAAACTGGGTGTGCTTCCCTCCGTCCCGGGTGAACCCTATGTGCTCAGGCTTCCCAAGGAGTACATCGGACCTTTCATTGCGAATGAACAGGACCTGTATCAGTTTAAGACTCAGAAAGGCATCGAGCACGAACAAATGATGGCCGAGGTAAGCAAAGTGAAAGAGACCCGTTATCATAAGGTGCGACGGGGAGAAAACCTGGGGCTGATCGCCAGTAAGTACAACGTTAAAATTTCAGATCTGAAAAAATGGAACCACATCCGGGGTTCCACCATCTATCCGGGCCAGAAACTGATCGTTTACCAATCGAGCAGCTCGTCCCAGGTTACTGCCCCGGTGACAACGACCAACGACTCCTCTCCGCCTGCCGAAAGTTCTCCTTCGGAAAGCCAAACCACCACGCATGTTGTCAAATCCGGGGAAAATCTGGCGTCGATCGCCTCCCGGTATGGATGCACGGTTGACCAGCTCAAACACTGGAATAACCTGAGGTCAACAACGATCTATCCCAAGCAGAAACTTACGGTTTATGATCCTGTTTTTCAGGGCGATAACAGCGGCACAGGTTCGACCAATGCACCGCAACAGACAGAAACATACGCTTATCATACCGTCAAGGCAGGACAGACGTTGTGGGACATTGCCAACATGTACCCGGGTGCAACCGTTGAAAAAATCAAGACATGGAATCACATCACCAATGCCAAGACCATTCAGCCCGGACAGAAACTGAAAATCAGGGTAAAAGAATAATGCGCCGGGCAAGAAGGCCGCCCGGATCCGGGTGGCAACATCAGGCACCCATCCTGTCTCATTTCCACACCTGTTTTCTTTTTGGAATCATTTGCCTGGTTTTCTTCCTGGGTGCCTGCAAGCAAAAGTCGGCACCTCCGCGAAAAGAGGATTCCAGCGGGGCTACCCTTGAGATTCTTACCGTAACCGATAATAAAGAACAATGGGAAGGCTCCCTCGGCGATACCGTCCGGAATTTTTTCGGACAGATACAATCCACCCTGCCACAGCCTGAGCCGCTTTTCGCGCTGGCCAACCTGGAGGTGACCGGCTTCAGCAAAATGTTCCAGCATCATCACAACATTCTCATTTTATCCGTCGATCAGCGGATACAGGAATCCCTGATCGAAACACGCAAGGATTTATGGGCTGAGCCACAGCGGGTGATCAAAGTCACCGCCCCAGCCTATCAGCAACTGATTGCGGTGGTTGACAGCCATAAGGTGGTCTTCAGGGATCTCTTCCTGGAAACAGAGTATACCCGTACCACAAAAACGGACAAAATACTCCCTGAAACAAAACTGATCAGACAACTGGAGGAGGAATACAAACTATCCCTGATGATCCCGGTGGGATATCATCTGGCTGTTAAAACCAACGAATTTGCCTGGATCCGGAAAGAAACCCTGAGGGAGAGCCAGGGATTGCTGATCTATATCGAATCCTACCGGGATACAGCTCAGTTCAGCAATGACAATATCATCCGGCGCAGGAATCTGTATACCATGAACTGGATACCGGGACCCAGTCATGGCTCGTTTATGACCACCGATGTGGTCAATGTTAAGCCAACCTTCCGGCGGATCGTTCTGGATGACCGGTTTGCCGTGGAAACAAGGGGTGTGTGGGAGACCATGGGTGATTACATGGGCGGACCATTTGTCAGCTATACCATGGTGGATGAGAAACATAACCGCCTGGTAACCCTGGAAGGGTTTGTATACGCTCCCAATGCCCCAAAGACAGTCTTGCTGCATCACGTAGATGCAATTTGCCGCACGGTGAAGTTTCTGGATTAAAATGACCTGATGCATTATCAGGGTCCAACCTAAAACATAACATGATGAAAACTTATCTGTCCGTTGTCCGGTTCACCCTTGTTGTTTTATGCTGTATTATCCTGGCCAGCAATGCATGTGCAGCTTCGAAATCCAAAAAGGATGGATCAACGGAGTGGCCCTACCGGATTGAAACCGATAAAGGAAAGGTATTGATCTATCAGCCCCAGGTTGAATCCTATGACGGAGACAGGCTTGAGGCCATGGCCGCCATCTCTGTTTCCACCGAAGAGGTGAAAGAGCCGGTATATGGTGCCATGTGGTTTGATTGCAGGGTGGTTACCGATAAGGAAGTACGAACGGTCACGCTGACTGAAGTGAATGTGACCAACGCAAAGTTTCCTGATATGAAGCAGGAGAATGTCGAAAAGCTGAGGGATTTTGTCAGGGAAGAACTTAATAAAAGTCAGCTGGTGGCCTCACTCGACCGGATCCTGGCGGGAATGGAAGCAATGGAGAAGGAAGATGCCGCTGCCGAAAAATTCAATAATGCGCCTCCGGAGATCATCTATGCCAGCACGGCCTCCGTGCTGATAAGCATTGACGGGGATCCTGTGTTCAAAGACATCGAAAATTCACCCTATCAATATGTGGTGAATACACCTTTCTTCCTGGTCAGGGATGAAAAGAAATCCCTGTGTTACCTCAAGGGCGCAGACTGGTGGTACTCTGCAAAGGATCCCCTGGGTCCGTGGACGTCGGTCAGCAATCCCCCGCAGGAAATTGTCAAGCTGGCAGAGCAGGCCATGAAGACAGACGATACCGGAAGTAAAGCCGCCACGGAAACTGAAAAAGCTAAAAACCAGGTCATTCCAAGGGTTTTGGTCAGGACACACCCGGCTGAGCTCATCCAGTCGAATGGTGATGCTTCCTTTGCACCCCTGCAGGGAACTTCATTGCTGTATGTGACCAATTCAGACGAATTCATTCTGATGGATATCAAAACCCAGGACTATTATGTGCTGATATCCGGTCGCTGGTTCAGTGCGAAATCTTTACAGGATGGTAGCTGGAATTTTGTTCAGCCCGAGGATCTGCCGGCAGATTTTGCCAATATCCCTGCTGATTCCGAAATGGGGGGCCTGCGCACAAGTGTTCCCGGGACCGCGGAGTCACAGGATGCCTTGCTTGAAAATGTCGTTCCGCAGACGGCCACTGTTGACCGTAAAACGGCCACCCTGAAGATGGACTATGACGGAAGGCCTAAATTTGATGAGATTCCGGGCACTTCCATGCAGTATGCGGTGAATTGTGACAAATCCGTTTTACTCATCGACAAAAGGTATTATTGTGTCGACAATGCCATCTGGTTCATGTCCGACAGCCCGACAGGACCCTGGGAAGTCTGTGTTGTTGTTCCGGAGGGTGTTCAGGACATTCCCCCGGAGTCCCCGGTATATAACGTCAAATATGTGTATGTATATGATTATACGCCCGAGGTGGTCTATGTCGGTTACACGCCGGGCTATTGCTATTCTTATGTCTATCATGGCTGCATTGTTTATGGCACGGGATGGTATTACCGGCCGTGGTGGGGCATTTATTACTATCCTCATCCGGTGACCTATGGTTTCAATGCCTGCTGGAATCCCTATGCAGGCTGGTGTTTCTCCTATGGTGTCTGTTTTGGGAATCCCTACGCCTGGTTTGGGTGGGGATGGCACAGTCCCTATTACGGCTGGTGGGGTCCGGCCGGTTACCGCCACGGGTATTACCACGGCTATCACCAGGGTTACGCCCAGGGTTACTACAGGGGATATGCCCGGGGTTACTGGGAGGGCAGCCATGCCGGATCGTGGAACCAGGGTTACTACAATCAGCCGCGAACATCCCCTTATGCCTCCAACAATGTTTACAGGAACAGGACCGACGGGGTAAGACAGACCGGAGGGTATCAGTATGATCCCAGGACTGGTAAACAACATTCGGCCACACGGCCTTCCGCAGCAGTCAATCAAACTTCCCGGCAAAAAAGAAATGCAAACAATGTTTACACCAGTCCAAACGGGGAGGTGTACAGGCAAAAGGGCGACACCTGGCAGCAGCGTGACGAGGGTAAATGGAATAAAACGCCCGGAAGGGTATCCACTGAAACAAAACCCACGCAGAGAACAAAGGACCAGACTCAGCCTGCTCCGCAACGGCAACCCTCGCAGACCACCCCTTCTCAGCAGCGGACCGGCCAGACGGATTATAACCAGCTGAACCGGACCTATCAGGAGCGGACCACAGGAACGCAACGGACACAGCAATATCAAAACTATAAGCGCAACGTATCCGGTTCCGGCGGCAGTTCGGTTCCGGCAGGCGGTGCCCGCACCGGTGGCTTGCGCAGGTAAGCGGACACTGAATCATCGGATTCAGAAGTTTATCTCAGGGTGAATCCTGCTCTCTGATACCCTATTTGAATCTCAAATTCACCGGGTTCTGTCACCCATTTTGAATCTGCATTGACGAAAGCCAGTTCGGCCGGATGAACGCTGAAGGTTACCGTGGTGGTCTGGCCGGGGGCAAGGTCAACTTTTTCAAAACCACGCAGACGTTTGACCGGCGGCGTGATCGAAGCATACCGATCCGAAATGTAGAGCTGAACCACTTCCTTGCCCTGACGTGACCCTGTGTTGGTTACATCAACGCTGATCTTCAGGGGTGTATCCTGGCTTATTTCATTGGCCGACACGACAAGGTTGGAATAGCCGAAGGTGGTATAGCTCAGCCCAAAACCGAATTCAAACTGGGGGACGGAAATGACCTCCGGAACCAGTTCGGTGTATTTGTGGTCGTAGTTGATCAGTGCATTGGGTGAACGGGGATAGGTATAGGGCAGTTTCCCCGAGGGGTTTACATCGCCGAACAGCACATCGGCTATGGCGATACCGCCTTCATTGCCGGGCAGGTAACCTGTCAGGATCGCTTTCATCTGATCAGCAAAAGCAGAGATAAGGCGTGGTCTCCCCTGTGTCAGCACCAGGATCACGGGTTTACCGGTAGCTGCCAGACGGGATGCCAGTTCCGCCTGGGCACCGGGCAGGGAAATGTCGCCGATGCTTCCGGGCTGCTCGCAATAGGCCATTTCTCCAAGGCAAAGAATGACATAATCCACCGACCGCGCAAGCTGTACAGCCCTGCCTATATCCGACAGCGTATCGAACTGTGCACCTTCAGCCCAGGCGACGTTGGTTTCACCGATGGCGGCCTGGATGGCCTCCAGGATGGTCAGCTTATCCGAAGCATAAAGATCAGCCAGATCGCCCTGCCAGGTATGTGACCAGCCGCCGTTTAGGCAAGCCATCGTATTGGCCGCAAAACCAGTGACCAGTACCCGGGCGTATTTAGGCAGGGGAAGGACGTTATCCGTATTTTTAAGCAGTGTGATGCATTCCCTTGCTGCTTCCAGGCTGGCAAGGCGGTGTTTTTCGGATGCAAAATCGGGATAATCGGACGCCGGGTAGTACAGGTTTTCGAAAAGGCCCAGTTTGACCTTCAGGGTCAGAATGCGCCTGACGGCCTCATCAATGCGGGCCACGGGTACTTCACCGTCCCTGGCCAGTTCCAGCAGATAATCGTAGAAGGAGTAATCATAGGGTACCATGCTCATGTCCACCCCTGCCATCACCGCCATCTTCACCGCTTCTTTTGGGGTGGCTGCCACGTGGTGCTTGGTGTGCAGGCGGATGATGTCTTCCCAGTCACTGACGGCCAGTCCTACGAAATGCAGCTCATCCCTTAGGATATCGGTAAGGATGTAATGGCTGGCATGAACCGGGACGCCGTTGATCTCTCCCGAGTTGAGCATGATGGTGTGCGCACCGCAGGCCACAGCCTGTGCAAAGGGAGGCAGGAAGTATTCCCTCAGGTAGTGATCCGGGATCCAGGCGGGGGTCCGGTCTTTTCCCGACACCGGGAACCCGTACCCCATATAATGCTTCATGCAGGAGGCCACCTTGTATTTGTTTCCGATGTCGTCGCCCTCATATCCCCTGACAATGGCACAGGTCATCTTTTTGGCCAGAAAAACATCTTCTCCGAACGTTTCCCACAGGCGGGGCCAGGCTGCATGGCGTCCGATGTCAAGCACGGGAGAAAAATTCCACGGGATGGCAGCGGCCCGGGTCTCATAGGCCGTGATGGAGGCCGCCTGCTCCAGGATTGCAGGATTCCACGTGGCTGCCATCGCGATCTGCTGCGGGAACAATGTGGCCTTTTCACAGTAGTTGTTTCCGTGAATGGCATCAATGCCATACAATACCGGAACCTTGCACTGGTTCTGTTCCGACATATCCCGGATGGCCGACAAGATCTCGTACCAGTGCTCACGGGTATAGCAGTGGTTCGCCACATTCAGAATGGAGCCGACGTGATGGTCAACGATGGCATTACGCAGCTTGTCCGTGTCGATCCTGTGAGGCTCCGCAATGGCTCCGTTTTCTGTTACCGATACTACGTCGATGCAGACCTGCGTCATTTGTCCGACTTTTTCTTCAAGGGTCAGCCCCGATAAAAGCTCTGTCACTGTTACCTCTATCCCGTTTGATCCGGCATTACCCGGCGGTGTGGATTTCTGCTCACAACCCTGCAGGATCATCAGGATGGGAAATGCCCTGAATAAAAACAGGTACATCTTCGTTGTCATTTTTTTAAACGCATTGATTATTAATATATTATAATAAATATTTTAATATTTCAAGACACATCCGCTATTTTATCCAGCAAAAATACGGATCAGGTTCTTTAACCGTTCAGCAGGCAGTTCATCGTTCCATATCCTGCACAGATTGTTGCATGCTTCCAGAATGTGGAGATGAGTGTTCATGGTCTTTTTTTCATTTTTGTACGTTGTTGATCATTTGAATGATGCACTCCGCGGGCTGCAGTCCGTCGGCCGAGGCTTTCACCGTAAGGTTGCCCGGATTCATTCCGCTGCGGATCACTACCAGGCACATTCCATGAAAGGCCTTTCTTTCATGGGCCTTGAACGACTCCATGCTCACCTGGCTCCCATTGTCAACCGCCTGGATCTTTCCATCACCCTCCACCGAAAAGTAGATGCGGTTGTCGGCATACGGTACCACTACGTTGTTCCTGTCCGCCACCGTAACCGTCACATACGACAGGTCGTCTCCGTCGGCGTGGATCACATCACGGTCGGGTGAGAGAAGGATTTTGAAGGGCTCTCCGGCTGTCCGGACTTCTTTTGTCAGGATCACCCTGCCATTTTGCTTTCCAGTGGCCAAAAGTGTTCCGGGTTCAAAGGGCACCTTCCAGCTGAAATGAAGCATATCGCCTGTTTTACGCTGTGTTCCGAGCGTTTTGCCGTTGAGGCTCAGTTCAACCTCGTCACAATTGGAGTAAGCCCACACATCGATGGTCTGTCCCGGTGTCCAGTTCCAGTGGGGGAACAGGTGGAGGACAGGTTCAGTGGTCCATTCGCTTTTATAGAGATAATAGGCATCTTTCGGGAATCCGCAGATATCCATTATTCCAAAGTAGGAGCTTCGTGCCGGCCACGGATAGGGTGTGGGTTCGCCGATATAGTCGAATCCGGTCCAGATGAACAATCCCGACATGAAATCGTACTTTTTCACGACTTTCCAGGTTTCTTCGTGGGTGGAGCCCCAGGGTGCCGAGCAGTTGTCGTACGATGAACAGCTCAGGTCGGCATTGCCTTCCAGAAAGGGGACATCCCACTTTAGCGGCCAGCGGCGGATGCTGTCGGCCGGCATGTCATAGCTGCCTCGGGTGGCAAGTGCAGAGGTGGTTTCAGAAGCGATGAACTTTTTTCCGGGAAAGGTTTCCGGGAACCGGGAAAAGGTTTCCTGGTGATAGTTGTACCCGATCAGATCCAAAGCTTTGGATTGGATAAGATAATTTTCCGGTACAGGGTGATTGCATCCTGCCGTAATGGGCCGGGTATCGTCCAGTTTTTTTACGATGGAGGCAAGTTCCCGTGCGATCCTGATTCCCGATGTGTCCCATTGTTCAGGGATCTCATTGCCGATGCTCCAGATGAAAACGCTGGGATGGTTACGGTCGCGCAGCACCAGATCTTCCAGGTCGCGCTTGTGCCATTCATCGAAGTCGGCACCGTAGTCGAATGGCGTCTTATTGATTTTCCACATGTCGAACGCCTCGTCCATTACGATGAATCCCATCCTGTCGCACAGCTCCAGCAATTCCGGGGCCGGGGGATTGTGCGAGGTCCTGATGCCGTTGCAGCCCATCCCTTTCAGGATTTCCAGCTGGCGTTCAATTCCGCGGGTAGTGATGGCTGCACCCAGGCATCCAAGGTCGTGGTGATTGCAAACCCCTTTGATCTTAACTTGTTTCCCATTCAGTAGAAAACCCCTTTCGGCATTGAATTCAAACGTCCTGATCCCGAAAGGCGTAACGTATTCATCCAGGACCTGCTGACCGGAAAGGAGGGTGGTGACCACACGGTAGAGAACAGGATTTTCCACTGACCAGAGGATGGGATTGTTCACGGTAAGGGTCTGTTTGATCTCCGTACCTGACGGTTTGACCAGAATCCCGGGAGAGATCATCTCTGCAAGCAGCTGATCATCCCGACCAAAGATGCTGGATTTGACAGAAATCCTGACCGGGGTTCCGGTTGTGTTGCTGATCCTGGTCAAAATCCTGACCTCTGCGCCGGCATCTTTCACCACGGGCGTGGAGACAAAGGTTCCCCAGTGGGCTACGGCAAGGGCTCCCGTTTTGACGAGCCAGACATTCCGGTAAATCCCCGAGCCGGAGTACCAGCGTGAATTCGGCTGCAGGGAATTATCAACCCTGACACTGATCACATTCGGCGTATCGCCAAAATGCAGGTACCGGGTCAGCTCGTGCCGGAAAGAGGAGTATCCGTAGGGTCGTTTTCCGAGGTAATTGCCATTGATCCACACCTCTCCCATACGGTATATTCCGTCAAACTCGATGTAGATATTTTGTCCCCTGTCGGAGGCCGGCAGCCGGAAAGTTTTGCGATACCATCCTATACCGCCGGGCAGGGCACCCCCGCCTGGCGTAGCAGGATTTTTGACATCAAAATCCCCTTCAATGCTCCAGTCGTGGGGCAGATCCAGCTGCCGCCAGCCGGAATCGTCAAACAGGCCGGCAGAGGCTGAAGGATGGTCTCCCAGCATGAATTTCCATTCATCATTGAAATTTTCCCGGGTGCGCACGCCGGATCCGGTTGCGGGCCTGGTCTGGGGGGAAAATACGCTCCGTATGAATGCCATTTTCCGGATGTAAAAATCTTCCGGAAGACCGTGCCCGCTCGTTGGATACACGATATAGGTTTTTTCCGAACGAACCTGGTTGTATGCAGCGAAGTTGATGTGGGGCGGACAGACATCATCCACCAGGCCCACACCCATGATCATGGGTGCGGTGATCCACGGGGCCAGGTTTTTTATGTCAATATAGCTGAGGGTGTTGTATACTTCATCCCAGGTGTATTTCTTTTCCTCCTCGACCAGGCTGAAAAATTCATTTCCAGGCCATCTTGCCACTTTGAAATAATCCTCGAAATCGGATAAAAAGGGTACCTGGGGAGCACAAACCCGGATTCTGTCGTTGCACAATGCGGCGGTGGCGAAGGTCAGGGCCCCGCCCTGGCTGGCGCCTTCCACGGCAACGCGGGTGGTATCCACTTCCGGACGGGAGAACAGGAAGTCCACGCCGCGAACGCAGTCCATATAGCCCCCGCGGTAAATGTACATTTCCTTATCGTTCAGGAAATGCTGCATGAAACCCGGGAACCCGGGATTGATATGATCTGAGCTGTTGCCGTGGCCACGGATGTGAAGCCCGAATCCGATGAGATCATCGCCATAATCCACGTATTCAGGAAGTATGACGCTTTGGTATCCGTGCACCTGCATTATCGCGGGGTATTTCCCGGGGGTGGTGGGCACCGAATACCAGCCCCGGATCAGGATATTGCCCAGTGAACGCATTTCAACCAGGTAAACATTGCGCCTTTGAGTGCACAGCGAGTCAATCCTGATTAATTTGAACTGCGGATCAACAGCCTCCAGCTCCCTTTTGGCGCGGATCCAGTAGTCGTCGAAATCCGGACGTGCATCCCGTGGGCTGACGATCTTTTCAGGCTCATAGCCGAACTGGAAAGAGGTGTTTTTGGTGGCGGCATCACCGGTAAGGGTAATGGTAGCCTTGTAGAAACCGGGCTGCAATCCCGGAATGTTGAAATTGACCGTGGAGGGCCTGTTTGGTTTGAGCATCAGGATCTCCTCCTGGCGGAAGATGTCCTCCCCAAAGTCTGACACGACCCGGATTTCAATCGTACCATCGAACGTATGGTTGAACGTATTGTTCAGCGATATCGGGACGGTCACATCCGGAGCGCCTTTCAGGACGCGGTCGGTTTGTTTGAAAGCCGGCTCAATGACGATATGGTCAGCGGGTCCCTGAACACAAAACAGAATGGGTTCACCGTAAATTCCGCCGTCGCCCGTCAGATCAAAGACCCTGACGGCCAGGGTATTGGGCTGGTCCCACAGGATCCTGCCGGATGAGATGGTGTAATTGCGGATGACATCCCATTGCGTAACGTAATTGGGAGGGAGCTCGCCGGAACTTGCCAGAAGTTTGCCGTTCAGGTATGTAAAATCCACATCGTCAATTTTCCCCAGCTGGAGCCTAAACCCGCCGTATTCTTCGGCATCGTCCCTGAATTTTGAAGGAACAACGAACGTTACCCGGTACCAGGCAAAGCCGTCATACCCCTGGTGTCCCTGTCGTTCCCAGGTCTCCCCGGGCGTAATGTCGCTCCATCCCGAATCATCATAGGAGGGGGAGGCCCATTCCTGCTGGTCCCCCTTGTGAAATTTCCATTGTGCAGGCAACAGGCCCTGGGCAAGTCCCTGGAGGCCAAAGCCCACCATCAGCAACGCATACAGAAAAATTTTCATCTGATGTACTTTAATGTTATCCTTTGATATTACCGTTCAGAAAGATCAATGACCTGTTCTGTGCCATCGTACACACCGCGTACAAGGTTGACCTGGAATTCCCGGTGAAGGTTTTCCCCATTTTTACAAAGATAAGCATATACCTGTTTTCCGCTCATGTCAACGATGGTCAGTTTGTTGAGTTCCTCCGGCGCTCCGCAGATTGTGAACCGGTCGCGGGTGGCGTCGGGTGAGATCACAATCTGGTCATTGATGGGCACCGGTTGCAGAAAAATTCATCTAATTCCGGGAGAAGGTCCGTGACGGTTTTATAAACGTGCTTCAGGTTGATCCCGGATTTTTCCATTTTTAACGAAATCTTCTTGATAAAAACAGTTAAAATTTTTATTTTTTTAAAACTTCGCAACTTTATTCGATGGGGATTGTTTACTGTACCCTACCCTGCGCAGGGGAGGGGTAAATGGGTAAAATCTCCGGGGCTTGCCTTGGGGTTCATACGAGTGATTTTGTAAAAATAAAAAAATGGAAAAGATAGATAATTTGCGTCCGCTGGGGCGCACGGATCTGCGTGTAACCCCCATCGGGCTGGGGACGTGGCAGTTCAGCAAACAAAAGAACCTGGCCGGGAAATTCTGGCCCACCCTCGACGATAACCTGATTGACCGGATCGTATCCCTTTCCATTGAAGGGGGCATCAACTGGTTTGATACGGCGGAAGCCTATGGCAATGGCGCTTCGGAAGCAGCCCTGTCAAAAGCGCTGGCAGCATCGGGCAAAAAACCGGGTGAGGTCCTCATCGCCACCAAATGGTGGCCCATCCTCCGCTCTGCCGGCAACATCACCAAAAGCATCGACAGGCGTATCAGCGCCCTGACCCCCTTTCCCATTGACCTTTATCAGGTTCATCAGCCCTGGAGCTTTTCCAGTGAGAAAAAAGAGATGAAGGCCATGGCTGTGCTGTGGGAACAGAAGCTCATCAAAAACATTGGCGTGAGCAATTTCAATGCGCGGAAGATGCAGAATGCCTGGGAAACCCTGGATAAAAAAGGAATTCCGCTGGCCTCGAACCAGGTGGTCTACAGCCTGCTCAACCGCAGGATCGAGTCCAATGGAGTGATGGACCTGGCAAAAAAACTGGGCATGGCCATCATAGCCTATTCCCCTTTGGCCCAGGGACTTGTCACCGGGAAGTTTCATGATCAGCCTGAATTGCTGAAGAATGTCGGGATGCGAAAATTCACACCGCTTTTCAAGCCTTCAGGTCTTGAGAAAAGCCGGCCTGTGATCATGCTCCTGAAGGAACTTGCCCTAAAGTACAATGTCACCCCCTCACAGGTGGCCCTGAACTGGCTGATCCATTTTCACAACGGTACCGTGGTCGCCATTCCGGGTGCAACCAAAGAGATCCACGCAAAGGAGAATACCGGAACCCTGAGATTCAGGCTTTCGGATGTGGATATGGACAGGCTCGACAGGGTAAGCGCTTCATTCAAATAAGATCCTTCATTCTACGAATTTTGATACCCGGGGTGACCTGCTCATCAGAAGATCATTCCGGCAAAACCGTTCACGGATGTCACACATACAGGTGCCGCCGGATCGTACGCTTGGGTGTTTTGGTGAATTCTTCGGTCTGGATTTCAAACCGGGTGACGTGCATATACGAAGGCACGGATTCATTGATTTCTTTCAGGTAGTGTCTGAACATGGCCTGAAGGTCATCCTTAGATAGTTTGTTCTTTTCAACAACTTCGCTGTCGGGATGAATAAGCGCGACCAGCCTGTCATCACGCTGAACGACCAGCGATTCCCCAACGGCATATTTATTGTCAAGGAGTGCTTCCAGCTCTTCGGGATGGATGTTTTTACCGCTGGAGCCGGGGATCATGTTGTCGGCTCGGCCCTTAATGAAAAGATAACCGTCCCCGTCAATCAGGCCCAGGTCGCCCGAATGGAGCCAGCCTTCCGAATCGAGTATGTCAGCGGTAGCTTTTTCATTCTTGTAATAGCCCTGCATGACATTTTCGCCGCGGATCAGGATTTCTCCGATGGTTTGCAGTGGATCCGGCGAGTCAATTTTAACCTCCAGGGTATCAATGGGTTTACCACAGGATCCCACCTTGCTTTCCGTTGCGGCTATATAGCTGATCAGCGGCCCGCACTCGGTCATGCCGTAGCCGACCGTATAGGGGAATGTGATTTTTCGGAAGAACAGCTCGGCCTCCGGGTTAAACGGAGCGCCTCCGATGATCACTTCCCTGAAATTTCCGCCGAATGACCGGACCAGTTTGTTTTTGATTTTGGCGTGGATCATTTTTCTTAGGCCCGGGATCCCAAGCATTCGTTTGATATGCCTTTTACGGAGCTCCGGGAGGATCTGATTCCTGTAGATCTTTTCAATGACCAGTGGCACCGACAGGATTAAAGCTGGCTGCACTTCCTGAAATGCCCTGATGATCACCTGGGGCGAAGGAGTCCTGGTCAGAATGGTGATGTGGCATCCTATGCTGAAGGGAAACAGGAACTCAAATGCGCACCCGTAGGTATGGGCCAGCGGAAGGAATGACACGATGGCATCGCCATGTTTCAGGGGCATCATGCGCCGTGCATACCATACATTGGCCGAAAGGTTATTATGTGTCAGCATGACTCCTTTTGATACGCCTGTCGTCCCCGACGTATAGCTGATCTCCGCCAGCTGATCGTTGGTGATGTCCGGAAAGTGGTAGTTACCGGAAGCAATGCAATCGCCGGCGTATTTCTTATCAAAGTGTGTGTCTGCAGTTTTCAGGGCGTCTGCAAGGATTTCGCCGTCCATATGCAATGCCTGGAAATTGGTAAGGGATAGAACGGCTCTGATCAGAGGCATTTTCCGAAGGTCCATCTCCTGGTAGATGTTGTCGGCACAGAACAGGATGACTGCTTCAGAGTGGTTGACAATATAATGCAGATCGTCGGGCCTGAAGTCGGGCAAAACAGGTACGATGACCGCCCCATAGGTGATGGCGGAAAGGTACACCATGCACCATCGTGCTGAATTTTTCCCCAGAAGGGCAACCTTGTCGCCTTGTTTGATACCTGCCTGTTCGTAAAACAGGTGGAACTTAAGGATCTGCCTGGCAATTTCGTTGTAGGAATAAGTCTCTCCTTTATAATCGGAGAGAGCGGGCAGGTCATGATGCTTCTTCAGGCTGTTTTCGATATAGTTGATCAGACGTTCATCAAGCATAATGCACTTGCTGTTGGATACGGCAAAGTAAAGACAATAATATCAGAAATGAAAGGGAATCATCCTCCCCGGTTTTACGGCCCTCCCGTAAGGCTACCGCAGCTTCGGGGGTGGAGCCACGGATGGCATTGGATACAGTGGTATGTTCTGGACTTCAACGCAGAAACAGGACGACAACGATAGGGCTTTTCGCAGGGAGGTAATTTACTACGACGACAGGGTGATGCGGTTACACGACGCCAATAAGCAGATCGGTTTTTCTGTCCGCTGCCTGAAAGACGATTGACGGTGATCAGCTTTTCTAAGCATACTCAATTGCTATGGCTGGCATGACTGATTGTGGTAATATGCCGTCACAGATACAGCTCTTCGTTTTCAATCATGTGATCTATTAATTTCTTGAGTTCCGGAAGCAAATCGGTGACCGTTTTATAGACCTGTCTGAGGTTAATTCCAAAATACTCATGAACGATATAATTTCTGAAAGACCTGGGCAAATGCCAGGGGTAGGGATATTTATCCAATAATTCCGGATCCATATTCCGTATAGCTTCTCCAATGACTATGAACTGATATAGCACACTGCTGCTACGCATCGGATCATGTAAAAAATCGATTTCTGCTTTCCCAGCGGCAAATCTCAGAATCAAATCAATGGCCTCTGAAGCCTGCTTTAACCTTTCAATATCTGAAGAAGCACTTTTATCCATAAATCAGCACTTTATCGTGATTGACAGATTCCAGCGCAAATGATTTAACATGACCTTCTTCCACCAGATCAATGCTGCGGCTTAATAGCTTTTCCAGTTGGTATTTAATGTCTGCATAATCTAAAAGTGTTCCTGTTGCCTTTTCTGAATAGGAAACCATCAAATCAATATCACTGTCCTGACGCTCATCACCCCGGGCAAAAGATCCGAATATCCAGGCCCTGGAGATCCGGCCGTCGTTTTTAAAGAAATCACAGATCATTTTAATGATGGCGCCGCGGTCAATTTTTCCCCTTCTATGGTAAAACACCTTGTCTTCTGCAACCTGCAACGCTTTCAATGCAATTTCCTCATCCCTGACCTGGTAAACAAGCTGATCAGATAACCAGGCCACCAGCAACCGGTCTTTATCTGTATTAAAAAGTTGAGCCAACCTGATAACGATGTCCCTTGAAGCTTTCCTTTGTCCTCTTTCCATTTTACTCAGGATGGCCTGATCAATGTCAAGGTAGGCAGCAACTGTGCGCAACGGCAGTTTTTTCTCCTGTCGTAAATTCCGGATGACCTCCCCAAAATTTTCCATTTGGAATAAAAATGTTTTGACAAAAATGGTCAAAAGTTATTAGTAAGAAGAAAAGTAATTCCAATTTCTAAAGAAGAGTCCACTCCGAAAAGTAACAAATTTGGGCTGAAGTCCACTAACTGGTTGGTTATCAAGTACCCCGGCCTTAAGGCCGGGGTAAGCCAAAGCACTGGTTTATAGGGCTTTAGCCCTAAATTAAGGCTCGATGATCCCTTTTCGGAGTAGACTCAAAAATCAAAAGTACTGTTGATCTTTACTCTTTGAGTTTTGCTTTTTGATTTTATTGAAATGCGATCATTCTATGATCTTTTAGCAGTATCCGATAGCGATCAGCCTCCCTGTTTTTGTGTTGTAAAGTCTTGTGGTGAGGACATAGCTGCCTTCTGCCCGTTTGAATTCACCCGTCATGAAGTGTGAATAATGGAGGTTGGAGGCCAGCTCTTTCTGCAGCATCAGGTCATCCGTAATGCCATCCCGGTATCCCTTTTCGCTTAGCTTCTGAAGAAAGGCCAGGGCATTGGTCGTTTCCGGGAAGATGTCCTGGCTGGCATCAGACTGGATCATTGTCGGGAAGGCATACTGAAGCCAGTTCAGGGAAGTGTCGCCGCCTTTGTTCTCGAAAAAGAAAAAAAGGATCTTTTTCCGGAATTCATTTTTCAGGATGGTTCGTTCGGTTTTTTGACCATTCTCATCTTCAATCGTGACCGAAGTCGTTGCTGCCCCGAGATCTTTCCCCCTGAAAAGAAAAACAATGAGAAGAACGGCAAGAACGAGGTTGGCCGGAAATCCGATGAGTTCAGCTTTTGCCCATTTACCCGAACGTCTTTTCCCGTGATGAAAGGTGAGAATAAGGACAGAGGGGATCAGGGAAAGCAGGATCACCCAGGACAAATCGACCAGATAGGGTGATAAAAGTTTGGCCGAGACAAACGAAGACACTGCCATGCGTATCAACCAGGCTCCGATAAGGTAGATTCCTATGACTTGTGGGACACGCCTGCTCCATAACGTGCTGAAAAAATACCCCAGGCCTTTCTTTTTAGGCGTTGTGATGCCTTCAATGACGACCTCATAGATTTCCATGGCCTCCTTGATGCCTTTCAGCTCTTGCGCCCCTATAGAATCAAAAGTAGTTTTGCTCTTTACTTTTTACTCTTTGCTCTTTGATTTTCGGAATGTCGTTCTTCTCATGTCCAAAACAATAAACCGTGACATTTTATTAATTGTTATATTTATGCCCCAAAGTCACCACTCCCTTTCCCGTAAGCCCTGACCAATGAAAGAACACAGGAAGCTTGCCGCCATCATGTTCACCGATATCGTCGGCTATACGGCCCTGATGTCGAAAGATGAAAAAAATGCCCTGAAGATCCTTTCAAAGAACAGGGAACTGCAGAAGACTGCACTGCACCGGTTCAACGGGGAATTCATCAAAGAGATCGGCGACGGGATCCTGTCCATTTTTCAAAGCTCCTTTGATGCAGTTAGTTGTGCAATGGAACTGCAAAACACACTGAACCGGACAGGATATTATCAACTGCGGATAGGGATCCATACAGGCGATATCGTGGTTTCAGAAAAGGATGTCTTTGGCGATGGTGTGAACATCGCATCCCATATACAGGCCATTTGTGAACCTAGGGGGATTTTAATCTCAGAGAAAGTTTATGATGACATTAAGAACAAGATAGGGATCGCAGCAGACTGCCTTGGAGAAAAGTCCCTGAAAAACATTAAAGATCCGGTGAAGATCTATTCACTTTCCAAGGAATGTTATCATGCTATTTTAGAACAGGGAAAGGCTGGCAGCGACCAACGGCACGGAGCAGTGATGGATTGGGTGGAAACCTTGAGGGGATTTTTAAACCGCAGACCTGCCCTTGCCGTCGGGGTATCCATGCTCATCGTCATTGTTGCTTTGGGAGCATACTTTATCGTTACCCAGAAACAGGACACTTCAAAGACCTTTCAGCAGGATGAAAGATCAGCCAACCAGACCGGCAAAAAGACCTGGACAAATTCGATCGCTGTTCTTCCTTTCACAGACCTGAGTCCTGATAAGGACCAGGAATATTTCTGCGATGGCATGGCAGAGGAGTTGATCGGTGTGATGGCACACATTCCCGGATTGAAAGTGGTGGCCAGGACATCGGCATTTTCATTCAAAGGGAAGGAGATCAACGTGAGGGATATTGGCAGAGAGCTTAAGGTGAATGCCATTCTTGAGGGAAGTGTCAGAAAATCAGACAACCAGCTGCGCATCAGCGTTCAGCTTATCGATGTACAAAATGGTTATCATCTCTGGTCACAGACCTTTGACCGCGAATTAAAAGATGTTTTTCGGATCCAGGATGAGATCGCTTCAGCGATTGCCAGCGCACTTAAAACCAGGCTCCTGACAGAGGATAACCGGTATGCGGAGAAAAAACAAACGCAAAATACGCAAGCCTATGAGTTTTACCTCAAGGGGCGGTTCTTCTGTAATCAGAGAAGTGAAGAGGCCCTGGAAAAAAGTATCGCCTATTTTGAGCAGGCCATCGCTGCTGACCCGGATTATGCACTGGCATACGCCGGATTGGCTGACGCACTTCTATTACAGACCTGGTGGGGCTGGAACGAGAGGCCGGCCGGATATGAAAAAGCAAAAGAGCTGGCCCTGCTGGCTCTGGACCTGGACGGAAGCCTGGCAGAGGCCTGTGCAACACTGGGCTCGATTTTATGCTACCATGACTGGAAGTGGGAAGAATCCAGGAAAATGCTGAAACAGGCCATACAGCTGAATCCCAATTATGCCGCTGCCCATCAGTATTATGCTGAGTTACTGGATATCCTCGATGAAAACAACGCAGCAAGAGCAGAAATTAATCTGGCCATCGAACTCGACCCGGTGTTTTTTATGAACCAGAGCTTAAGCTGCATTTATTTTATCAAGGAAGGCAGGTACGATGAAGCACTGGAGGCCAACATCCGGGCGCAGGAGCTAGATCCCGACTATATTTTTACCTATTTGCAGTTTTTCACGATCTATTTCTACCAGGATAAAGACTTTCTGGCCATCGAAACCCTGCAGGAATTCTTAGCCAGGGATATGTATACATCCAAACATGCATCTACCGTTGAGGCTATCTACGACAGTGCAGGGATGGAGGGCCTGTGGAATTTATTGATCACCCTGTGGCAGACAGATCCATCCCCGACTTTTTCGGACATTGCCTGGGCCTGTGCCATCCTGAAGGATAAAGAAGGGGCACTGAACTGGATGGAAAAGGCTGTGGATGGTCATTCTGCAGCCATACCCCGGATCATGAGCTATCCCGAATACCATTTCCTCCGGGATGATCCCCGTTACCTGGCCCTGATCGAACGAATGGGCCTTACTTCGTATCATAAACAGGCCGCTGAATTCCGAAGCAGGTAGATCGGGTAAAACCCGGGTGATTGTGCAAATTATAAAGAGAAAATCATGTTGGCGCATGAACAAAAGGTAAACCGGATCGTACGGCAATTACAGGAGCGAAAAAGTCCCAAACCTGTTTCATTCAGGAAAAAAGCGGTTTCGCACGAAGTTCCCAGGCTAAGGGATAAACGACATTCGGACGAGAAAATTGACCTCAGCGACCTGAACGCGATTCTCCATACCGATCCGCAGAGGAATATCTGTATGGCTGAGCCCGGGGTCACGTTTGCCGACCTGGTAAAGGCAACGTTGAAAGATGGCCTGGTGCCGGCCATTGTCCCGGAACTGAAGACCATCACCATCGGAGGAGCCGTGGCAGGATGCTCCCTGGAGTCCATGTCGTTCAAATATGGCGGATTTCATGACACCTGCCTTGAATATGAAGTCATCACCGCAAAAGGAGAGGTACTGGTCTGTACTCCCGAAAATGAGAACAGCCTGTTGTTCCAGATGGTGCACGGCACCTTTGGCACCCTTGGCATTATCTCGAGGCTGACATTCAGGCTGATACCGGCAAAGCCCTTCGTGAAAGTGACCTATCAGAAATTTCACACCCTGGAAGAATATACGTTGGCCATATGGCAGCATTATAAGGATCAGGACGTTGATTTTATGGATGGCATCATTCACTCTCCGGAATTATATGTTCTCAGCCTGGCGAATTTTACCGGGAAAGCACCTTACACCCACCGTTACGACTGGATGAGGATCTATTACCAGAGTACAGGAAAACGAAAGGAAGATTTTCTCAAAACGCAGGATTATTTCTTCAGGTACGACAGAGGGGTTACCAATGTGACGCCCAGGTCATTTCCGGCCAGGCTCATCTTCGGCAGATTCATGAACTCCAACAGGACGCTCAAACTGGTACATACATTTCGCTGGCTGATTCCATCGGATCAAATTCCATTTACAGTGGATGTCTTCATACCTTTTTCGAAAGCCGGCTTATTTATGGACTGGTATCGGGAAGCAGTGAATCATTTTCCCCTGTGGTGCGTACCCTATAAGCTTGTCAGGAGGTATGAATGGATTGCCACCGATTTCCTTCACAGGACGAACGATGAACTTTTCCTGGACCTGGCCATCTACGGAATGAAACAAAAGGGCGACAAGAACTATTACAGGATCATTGAAGAGGAACTGATGAACATTGGAGGGATAAAAACACTCATCTCGGGTAATTATTACACGGAAGCTGAGTTCTGGGAAATCTGGAATAAGGATCATTACGACAAGGTCAAAAGTAAAACTGACCCGGATAATATTTTTCGGGATTTGTATACCAAGACCTGCAGGACGGTGATGGGAGAGGGTCCATAAATTCCAAATGATCATTTAAAACTTCATACCATGCAACGACGAACATTCTTCAAAACAGCAGCTCTGGGTGGCGGAGCCCTGGCGTTTTCAACGGTGATCTCCTGCAAATCCGTCATACGACCCGAAGAAAATGAACCAGTCTCTGTGGGACCATTTGAACTGGACGAGATGACCATTGACCAGCTACAGGAAAAGATGGCTTCCGGGGAGCTCTCCTCAGAAGAAATTACAAAAAAGTACCTTTCCCGGATCGCAGAAATTGATCAGGCAGGCCCAACGCTCAGATCCGTGCTGGAGACCAACCCGGATGCTCTGGAGATTGCCCGGGAGATGGACAGGGAAAGGAAAGCGGGAAAGACCCGCGGGCCCCTGCATGGGATCCCTGTCATGATCAAGGATAACATTGACACGGCCGACAGGATGCAGACCACGGCCGGATCGCTGGCTCTTTCAGGCTTCCGTGCCCCGAAAGATGCGTTCATTGTCAGTCGCCTCCGGGAATCCGGCGCCGTGTTGCTGGGCAAGACCAACCTGAGCGAGTGGGCAAATATCCGTTCAACGCGGTCATCTAGCGGCTGGAGCGGCCGGGGAGGACAAGTGCTGAATCCTTACATTCTCGACCGCAATCCCTGCGGCTCCAGTTCCGGATCTGCCGTGGCGGTCACCGCAAACCTGTGTACAATTGCCATCGGTACGGAAACGGATGGCTCCATTGTTTGTCCTTCCGGAACCAATGGTATCGTTGGCATAAAGCCAACACTTGGGCTTTGGTCACGGTTCGGGATCGTTCCCATTGCCCACAGCCAGGATACCGCCGGTCCCATGGCCCGTACGGTTCGGGATGCCGCGTACCTGCTTGGTGCACTTTGCGGAATGGATCATGCTGACACTGCAACGGAAAATAGCAAGGGCAATTGCCATCCGGATTATACGGTTTTTCTCGATACCAAAGGTATGGTAGGGGCAAGGATCGGGTTCATTACGGATTTTATGGGATTTCACCCCGGAGTGGATGAGGTGATGAAATCGGCGTTTGGCGTGATGAAAGACCTTGGTGCGGAGCTGGTGGAGGTAGAATGCGCGAAAGAGCGCAGCAATTGGAACGAAGCAGAATGGCAGGTGCTGTTGTATGAACTGAAACATGATCTCAATAACTACCTTGCGGAACGGCCGGGTGCGCCCATGAGATCCCTTGCAGAGATCATTGCATTTAATGAGGCTCATCCGGCGGAAGAGATGCCCTGGTTCGGACAGGAGATCTTTCTGGAAGCGGAAGCAAAAGGTGGATTGGATGCAAAGGAGTATCAGGACGCCCTTGCCCTGTCCCAAAAACTGACCAGGGAGATCATCAGCACCCGGATGGCGGAGCATCACCTGGATTGCCTGGTGGCTCCGACAAATGCTCCAGCCTGGACGACCGACTGGGTCAATGGTGACCACTATGTCGGCGGAAGCTCCGATCTGGCAGCGATTTCAGGCTATCCCGCCATTACGGTCCCGGCAGGATGGGTGCATGATCTCCCTGTAGGAATCAGCCTCATCGGCAAAGCCTGGACTGAGCCGGTCCTGCTAAAGATAGCGTATGCCTTTGAGCAGGCAAGCAACAACAGGCGGAAGCCCTCATTAAGGGAATCGTTGAAGTAGGGATTTACGAACAGAGGAACCGGTGATCTTTGATTTTTGAATTAAATCGTTAATGGTAGGCCGTTTTCCCGGTTACAATTCCGTATTATATTCCTGTTAAGCAGAAAAGACTACTTATCGACCGGGGATCCGCTCATACAGATCCATTCGGAGCCGTTGTACCAGCAGGGCGATTGCAGGGTTGTATTGTACAGGATCAATCCTTCTGCAGGATCCGTAATCGATTCCATCTCGACGGTGGTCATGCGTGGTGGAAGAAAGCCCTGCCCGGAACTGTTTATTTCCAGCTTGGCAGAAGGATGAGGATCTGTGGTCCCGATACCGACTTTACCATCCGACCGGATGACCATCCGGGTATGAAACTGATCATTGTACCGCAGGTTAAATTGGAGCTGGGTATTGCTGCCCACAATATCCTCGGTAAACCATACCAGATTCCCGCATATCATATTATCCAGAAAGATATCCACGGCGGTGCCAAAACCCTGTGTCATTCCGCCTGTGCTGTTCCTTCGCAACGCAAGTATCGTTCGGATGTCATCCGTCCCATCATCATAGTCGACAAAATGGACAAGAAAGTCACTTGGAGAGGGTATCTGTCCCCGTACCACCAGTTTGGAGGATGGATTATAGGATCCAATGCCCACATTGCCGCCGGTTTTAATGTAGAGTGAGTTGGCTGCGCTGTTCGGCTCAATCGTTAACACATCCAGGGAATTGGCCTGGTCGCGAATCTTGAAGCCACCATACGTGGTCGCCTTGAACTTCCAGTTCGCACCGCTGAGATCATCCACCATTGAGTAGGTTGCGCCCCCTCCTCCCCCGAGGTTGCGGATGGCGATGGTGGGTTCGCCCATGTTCTTTGCAACATATAGAAGCGTTCCCGGCGTGTTGTTCCCTACGCCGACATAACCGGCATTGTCATTGTAAATGTCATTGCCGTTGTACGACCATTGTCCAAATGACTCACTGGAGGACGCAAACATGATCAGAAGGCCAATGACGGGTAAAAAGTTTGTTGTTTTCATCTTTTGGGATTTTTGAGTTCATTCAAAAATAACCTTTTGCAGAACTACGGGGAAATATGATCTTTTCATTGGGATCTGAGTTCAGTGAAAGAGCGGAAAAATGATCCCGAAAGATAAGGAATTTTTCAGGGAAGTGCAACAGGAAAACTTAGGTACGCCGAGCTTGTCGCACCCCTGCCAGGGGCCTCTTCAAGGTGCCCGGCATATCCCTTTCCAGGTGTGGTATTGACTTTCAGGAATCATTGTCGTATCTTTCAGGACAATTTCATCTTCTTCCACCTAAATCTCATCGCCATGAACAAACACGCAACCTGGATCATAGCCCTTATCGGCTTAATGAGCTGTTCAATGAATTTTACCGTACTGTCCCAGGCACCCCCATCCTTTAAGTACCAGGCTGTAGCAAGGGATAAAACGGGACAGGTACTTGCCAGCCAGGACATCAGCCTTCAAGTCAGTATCCTGCAATCCACCACGGATGGTCCGGAAGTCTACCGGGAAGTCCACTCAGTCACTACCAGTGAACAGGGCCTTATCAATGTGGCAGTTGGCAGGGGCAAGGGCATTGCAGGCAGCATGGCTGCCATTGACTGGGGCGGGGGCAGCCACTTTCTGCGCATTGAAATGGATCCGTCAGGGGGAACAAATTATGAACTGATGGGTGTTTCCGAGCTGCTATCCGTTCCGTATGCCTTTTATGCTGCAAAGAGTGGCAGCGGGGAGCGTGGCGATGATTTCGACTGGGAGATCACGGGCGGCCATGTGATCACCGGTCATGGAGGGAGCTATCCTGCGGGTAATGTCGGTATCGGGAACAACGCGCCCGGAACCTTGCTCTATGTGGCCAAGAACATGGGCGAACCCACCATCACCATTCGTAACCTTGGCGGCGGCGGCGGGGCGACCTACGCGATGGTGGATGATCTGAGCGGGGCCGACTGGAAGTTCAAGGCGACAACGTACGGAGGTTTTAAGATCCGCGATCATGCCAACCTGATGGATGTGGCTGTTTTTGAGCCCAATAGTGCTGCCAATTCGATTTACATTAAATCCGGAGGGAATGTGGGGGTGGGAAAAAATAACCCAGGGACAAAGTTGGATGTGAATGGCGTTATAACTTCAAATGGAGGAAATTCAGATCAATGGAATGCAGCCTATGGTTGGGGAGATCATACTACCGCTGGTTATCTGACCTCGGAGGTGGATAGTAGTACGAGCAATGAGCTTCAGACCTTATCGGTGACCGGTGACCAGCTGACCATCAGTTCGGGCAATACAGTGACCGTTCCGGGTGATGACTGGGGCGACCAGGTGGTGAGCACAAATGCCACCCTGGCGGGCGACGGTACGGCAAGCAATGTGCTCAAGATTGCCCAGCAGGGAGCCACCACCGGCCAGGCGCTCACTTGGAACGGCACCACCTGGGTGCCGTGCTCAGCCACGACGACCGGATGGGAGCTTACCGGCAACGCAGGCACAAATCCGGCGGTGAACTTTGTGGGCACAACAGATAACCAACCACTACGGTTTAAAGTAAACAGTCAATATGCAGGTGAGGTCAATCCTATCAATAACAATACATTTCTGGGCACAAAGGCCGGCGCCAACTCAACTGGTTCCTTCAATGTTGCAGTGGGTGCGGGTTCTTTATATAACGACACAGACCGCAGCCATTTGGTGGCCGTGGGTGATAGCGCATTGTACAACAATAGCGTGGGAGCGTCTCAATCGTGGCAGGCAATCTGCAATACTGCTGTCGGTTCCAGGGCCCTTCGATTTAACACAACAGGCCACCAAAATACTGCTACGGGTTTCCAGGCTCTTTATTCCAACACTTCCGGAGATTGCAATACGACCATTGGATATAAGGCACTTTACACCAACACGACAGGCAACACGAATACTGCTGGCGGAATGGAGGCACTTTATTCCAACACGACTGGAAATAGCAATACAGCTTATGGCTATGTAGCACTTGGTTTGAACACGAGTGGCCATGCTAATACGGCCATCGGCAGCCGGGCATTAGAGTATAATGAAACCGGCAACTTTAATACTGCCACAGGACACGAGTCACTCTGGTCCAACGAGACTGGTGAAAATAATACAGCCATTGGGTACGGGGCACTACGTGAAAACTATACCGGTTACTCGAATACCGCCTGCGGTGATAATGCACTTATTTCCAACTATTACGGTTATACCCTTACAGCGTTGGGAGCCTCAACCGATGTAGGTTCGAGCAGTTTAAGCAATGCAATGGTCCTCGGGTATGGTGCCATAGTGAATACCAGTAACAAGATTCGCGTCGGAAATGCAGCTGTGACGGTGATCGAAGGACAGGTGGACTGGAGCTGGCCCTCTGATGCCAGGTTCAAGCAGAATATAACTGAAAGTGTTCAGGGTCTGGCGTTCATCCTGCAGTTAAGGCCTGTGGTCTACAACTTTGATACACGAAAGTTCACCGAGTTCCTGATGAAGGATATGCCGGACAGCCTGCGCAATGAGCGTCTGAATGAACAGGATTTCACTTCATCAAAAGCTATCCGTCACAGTGGCTTTGTCGCCCAGGAAGTCGTTCAGGCAGCAGCAGCCTGTGGTTACGACTTTGATGGCGTCCACGTTCCTGCTGATGATAATGATAATTATAGCATTGCATACAGCCAGTTCGTGGTTCCCCTTGTCAAGGCCATCCAGGAGCAGCAGGCGATGATCGAACAGCTGCGGCAGAAAGTGGAGGCATTGGAAACGCAGCGGGGTAAGTGATATCAGATTAACCGATTAACCGATATCTGATAGTTGATTTAAATCGAAAATCCAATCGAAAATCCAATCGAAAATCCAATCGAAAATCAGATATCGGTTAATCGTTTATCGGATATCTAAGAGATCTTTTCATAGCGTTTTCCTGAACCAATGCAACAAGGGTATTGACTTTTAAATACCTTTTTGTATTTTTAACGCAGAATAGAAAACGGGAGACGTCATGCCTGTCAACATTCTTCAACAGTGCATATCATTTTCTTATAACAACTAATCCCAAAACAGATGAAAACACTACGACTTTTATTGATTACAGGGATCCTGGTCTCTGTCTACGGTCTGAACCTGGCTTTTGGCCAGTGGTCGTACAGCGGCGTTGACATTTACAACACCAACGCGGGCAATGTCGGCATCGGGAACAATGCACCCGGAACCTTGCTCTATGTGGCCAAGAACATGGGCGAACCCACCATCACCATCCGTAACCTCGGCGGCGGTGGTGGAGCGACCTATTCGATGGTGGATGATCTGAGCGGGGCGGACTGGAAGTTCAAGGCCACTACCTTTGGAGGCTTCAAGATCCGCGATCACGCTAACTCACTGGATGTGATCGTCATCGAGCCCGGAAGCGCGGCCAATATGATTTATATCAAGGCAGGAGGCAATATGGGTATTGGGATGAATGTACCGGAGTTCAAGCTGGATGTTTCGGCCGATGCCCGCATCAACGGGGTACGTATTGGCAGGGGAGGCGGAAATAATGTCAACAACACAACCGTTGGCTATCAGGCATTTTCGTCCAATTCATCCGGTATCTATAATACGGCTGTGGGAAACCATGCACTCTTTGATAATACAACTGGCTACCGGAACACGGCCGTTGGGCACGATGCGCTTAGAAACACCACCACGGGCAGTTACAATACAGCCTGCGGCACCTGGGCGCTGAATTCGAATGTGGCCAACAGCCGCAGTACGGCTATCGGTTACCAGGCCATGTATTATGCAGATAACCAACCCGGCGGAAGAAGTACATACAATACGGCAGTAGGATATGAGGCCCTTAAAGGCAGCAGTCCCGCCGGGAACAACACGGGCCGGTTCAATACGGCCCTGGGAGATGAGGCGCTTTGGTCCAACACAGAAGGCGAGAGTAATACCGCCTCCGGTCGCGGAGCACTCCGTTCCAACACAGAAGGCGACTATAATTCAGCATACGGGGTCCATGCATTGTATTCAAACACCACGGGCAATAAAAACACGGCCATGGGCAGGGCTGCACTTTACAACAATGTTGCCAACAGCCGCAGTACGGCCATTGGTTACCAGGCAATGTTTTATGCTGATGACCAGCCCGGGGGAAGAGAGACATACAACACTGCTGTGGGATCTGAGGCCCTCAAAGGGAGCGCTACCGCAGGGAACAACACGGGCCAGTATAACACGGCCGTTGGTGATCAGGCACTCTTTGGCAACACCAGTGGCTACTATAATACAGCATGCGGATATTATGCACTTTATTCCAATATGACAGGTATCTTTAACTCTGCCGGTGGGGAAGCGGCGCTTAGATACAATACAGGCGGAAACCATAACACGGCCTTCGGGATCGCTTCGCTCTATTACAATACAAGCGGTAGTTACAATACCGGACTTGGACGCAGGGCAGGGGTTACTAACGTAACAGGTAACTATCTTACATGTGTCGGCAATGAGTCGGATGTACAGGGTACCCTGACAAACGCCATGGCTTTGGGTAACGGTGCGATCGTGAATACATCCAATAAGGTGGTTATAGGGAATACAGGAGTAACCAGCATCGGAGGGTATGAACCGTGGACCGACTTTTCGGATGGCCGGTACAAGAAGAATATCCGTGAGGATGTCCCCGGCCTGGATTTTATCCGGCAATTGCGGCCCGTTACCTATACCCTCGACATTACGTCGCTTGACGCAAACCTGCATAAAAACAGGCCAGCCATCCTGCCTGAGGACAAACAATCCTGGATGGAATCTCCGGAGTACAGGGAAAGCGTCATGGCCAAGGAACAGATCGTGTACACAGGTTTCGTGGCCCAGGAAGTTGAACAGGTGGCGAAGGGTATCGGGTATGATTTCAGGGGTGTGGACGCTCCGCAACAAACCGACGGATTCTATGGGCTGCGGTATGCCGAGTTTGTCGCACCCCTGGTGAAGGCCATCCAGGAACAACAGGCGATGATCGAAGAGCTGCAGCGGAAAGTGGAGGAGTTGGAAGCGGAGCGGGGGAGGGGGGAATGATATCAGATTAACCGATTAACAGATATCTGATTTGAGATTTGATTTTCGATTTAAATCAAATATCCGTTAATCGTTAATCAGATATCAAACACACCCTCCGGTCATTTACAGGATGACCAGGATATTTGGAGGGGATAAGTGACAGGGGTTGTTTTGGATTATGCAGAACCTGTAGTTCGTCCATTAAATAGGTCGCTTGATACAATAACCCGGATACCTGGTACAATAACCCGGCACCTTTGTTGGATAAGGCCGAAGCGTATTATTGGTCCACCACCACCTATGTACATCCGATCGATGGTGGAAACTTGGCATGGACTTTTAGACATCAGTATAGTTATCCCATTCAATCACACTTTTATATGGACAGGGATAAAATGAGTCTTCCTTTTCTTTTTATAACAACCTTACAGTCGAACCAGTCGTACCAGTGATTGGTTTCACAACACTATCCCAACCATAACACACTTGATTTTTAACAATTCATTCCATATAGTTACACCTTCAAACCATCACGGATTTCTATTCAAGCCTTTCTTAAATGAAAGAAACACGCAAGCTCGCCGCCATCATGTTCACCGACATTGTCGGCTACTCGGCATTGATGTCGAAAGATGAGAAAGTGGCCCTTCAAATCCTCAACAAAAACAGAGAGTTACAGAAAGCAGCTCTCCGCCGGTTCCATGGTGAATTCATCAAAGAGATCGGTGACGGGGTGAATATCGCATCCCGCATACAGGCTTTATGTTTGTCCGGAGCCGGCTGAAGATATACCATGCATACAATAATAAACCCAACAGCCAAATTAAACCGTCATGAAAGTAAAAAAGGAAACGAGACTGTCCGTCCTGTTCATCCTTAGGGGTTTCTGTTTATATGTCAGTTGAATGGAAAACCAGCACTTCTCCAGTCCAGGCATTATACCCTGGAAAAGCTGGATGATGGCATTTATGCTGCCATTCAAAACGATGAGGGAGGATATGCTATTTGCAATGCCGGGATCATTGACCTGGGAGACAAAACCGTTGTGATCGATCCTTTTATCAGCCCGGACGGGGGAGGGGTATTAGTTTGATTATCCAGTGCTTGCATCGGAAGACGAGTCCAGTCATGATAACTATAAAGATGCCCCGTGATCAAAGGGGGTCCTGTAAGAAAAGAAATCCGCCGTGGTATAGTTCTCTACTTCATGGAAACAGATTCAATGACGTCCTTGATATCTTTCCCCACCCTCCCCATAACGTCAGCAATGGTGCCGCCGAACATTTTGCCCAGCAGCCCGACATTAAGCTGGGAGATCAATACATGACCTTTCTTGGTCTCATAAACTCCAAGACCTAAGGGCATGAAAGCGCTAACCCCACGATCGTTCTCATCGGCAAGGATCGTTGATGCATAACGCGGATTGCAGATGTTTATACTGCCGACCCGTTCCAGGGATCCGAAAGCTGCTGTACTCTTCTGGTAGTCATTGACAGTCAGCACCTTCCAGTCTTGTTTCTTTTGAAGGGTTTCACCGAGGGTGGAAACGGTGGCCTCATAGCCCAATTTGCTTTTATGCCTGATCAGCATCAGGGAAGGCAGGGAGAACCATACTATGATTCCCATTAGCGCCATACCGACCAATACCCATACAATTGCCAGTACTGTATTCATATTGTACCTCCTGTGTTTATTGGAAAAATAGTATTGAATAATTAATCAAATGCCTGAAATAGAGCACCCCCGATTTTCAGGCTGAAATAATATAAAGTCGGTAAATATATGGAATTCGTCGATGGAAAGCAAGTTGTTTCCTGCATCGACCATCCCCGGAAGCATTTCAATGGAGTTCAGAAAAACGATCAGGATTATATAGAAGCAGGGAAGTACGAACAAGGAATGCTGACCTCTGAATTCTGAAATAAAATCAGAAATCAGATATCCGTTAATCGTTCATCAGATATCAACCGGCCCGGCGAGCAGGGCCGGTTGCCTGACGGGAACAGAGAGCTATCAGTTTGGCCGGTCATCCCTACTTCAAAGGAACCAAGCTAAAGGTAGTGAAGTAGGCTTTTCCGCAGGGGATGGGTTAACGTGGAAAGGTTTTGCTTAATCCAGAAGAATCTTCCCGGTATAAAGTTCTTTCCCGCCGATCAATCTGACAAGATACACTCCCCTGGGAAGTAAGTGAAGATCAATCCGGATTTGCTGAATGCCCTCACCCTTATTTCCCAAAGAATCTTGGTAAACAACCTGTCCTTTGACATCAATTACAAAGAGTTGAACCGGACCTGTATCACTTTTATACTCAATAGTCACAATATCGTGTGCAGGATTCGGGAAAATCAAGGCCGATATTGCCTTTAAGGGCGTTTTAATTCCCACGCAGGATCCAAACTGATAGATGAGGGTCAATGTATCGGAATAAACACATCCGGTTTGAGGGTCAGTGACTTCAACCCAGATTTTTTGAGTATCGTTACCCACACCCGTTGTAAATGATTTTGCTTCCTGGTCTGATGAACCATTGCTCCATTTATAAAGTAATTCAAGCGGTCCAGCGTAACCAGAAACGATGGAGACATCATGTTAAAAAAACCACTGCCCGGTCCCTGAAACCACTGCCAGTAAACCTTTCTTCAGCATGTCCTGGGGCCCGATGCATCCCAGGGAGTGAGAACGGATGTCATTAGTTACAATTTCTTGAAACATAGATACCAGTCCAGACAATTGATGGTTCCCTTTATCTCTGATTTTTTCTGTTTTTCCAGTTCATTTCGTGACTGAGGGCTACTTATAATAATCTCATTTCCAGGTTGCCATTCAGCAGGCGTTTCGACTTTGTGTCGATCCGATGTCTGCAGGGCGATCAACAATCTTTTAATCTCCTCCACACTGCGTCCGGTTTGCACGGGATAGTAAAGGATGGCATTTACCTTGTCTTCCGGATCAATAATGAGGACAGCCCTTACGGTCCGGGCTGACATAGCATTGGGATGTACCATTCCCAGCTTCTGAGCAACCTCCATATGCTGGTCAGCTATAATGGGGAAATTTATCTTTATACCGGTCCTGTCTTTATACGTGATGCTTTCCAGGGACTGGATCCATTGAATGTGACTGGAATAACTATCCACCGACAGTCCGATCAATTCACAGTTCAAGGCTTGAAATTCATCCTGCATAAGGGCAAAAGACAAAATTTCCGTCGCACAGACAGGCGTAAAGTCTGCAGGGTGGCTGAAAATGATCTTCCATTTTCCATAAAAATCATCCGGGAACGTAATGAATCCCTGCGATGTTTGGGCTTCAAACGACGGGACTGCATCGCCAAGCAGCAAAGCAGTTACTTTACCTTCCTGGGAGTAAGATATCATGCTGCCAGGGACCATGAACAGGATGAGTGCAATCAGTATTTTGGTCTTTGTTCTCATATGAATGGGTTACTATTATTTATACACAAGTAGCAAAATAAGTAATATTATTGACAAAACACTGTTAAATTATTGTTATATTATCGACGACTCATTGTTAAATTATTGTTAAATAATTGTTTACGTAAATGTATCGTAAAGTATTTCGGTAATTGACGTCCATGATTTCCTGTTTTAATTTAACGAA
The DNA here is from genome assembly GCA_035342335.1 of Bacteroidales bacterium. Classification (NCBI taxonomy): domain Bacteria; kingdom Pseudomonadati; phylum Bacteroidota; class Bacteroidia; order Bacteroidales; species Bacteroidales bacterium. Next base: position 25,096 of record DAOQWY010000006.1, on the reverse strand, counting down.
GGCCACGTTGTACCATTCTCCTGTCAAAGTAAGGGATTGATATCTCAGCCGGGCATGTTTGTATTTACTGATTAAATCTTTATATTTACGGCTGAAAGCCAACACAAACACGTGTTTAATCCTTCCGTAAGTGAAAGAACAACGTAAACTCGCCGCCATCATGTTCACCGACATTGTCGGCTACTCGGCATTGATGACAAAGGATGAGAAAGTTGCCCTGCAGATCCTTGGCAAGAACAGAGAGTTGCAGAAGGTATCACTGCGCAAGTATCATGGTGAGTTTATCAAAGAGATCGGTGACGGGACATTGTCCATTTTCCAGAGTTCCTGGGATGCGATACGGTGTGCCATTGAACTTCAGAATACCCTGAATGAGGAAGCCTACTTTCAACTTCGCATTGGGATTCATATTGGGGATATTGTTATTTCAGAAAAGGATGTCTTTGGCGATGGGGTGAATGTGGCATCCCGCATACAGGCGTTATGTGAACCCGGTGGCATATTGATATCAGAAAAAGTGTACGACGATATCAGAAACAAACCGGGGATCAAAGTGGACTGCCTGGGCGAAAAGATGCTGAAAAACATTGATGAACCTGTAAAGATCTATGCGATCTCTGCCGAATGTTTTAAAAGGGTTTCTGAACAGCATTCAGCCAAAGATATTCAGCCCAAGCAGGGTAAAGGATGGCTGAGAACAGGGCTCGGAGTATTAACACCAAACCGTACCATCGGCATTGCCGCTGTTATCATTCTGGCAATCATCATTACTGGTGGATACTTTATTTTCTGCAAAAAGCAGGGAACATCCCCATTCGATAAAGAGGGATCAGCCCTGAAAGACAACAGGCAGGTCTGGACAAATTCAATCGCTGTGCTTCCGTTTACTAATCTTAGTCCTGAAAAGGATCAGGAATATTTCTGCGACGGGATGGTCGAGGAGCTGATCAACGTATTGTCACATATTCCTGAGCTGAAAGTGGTAGCCAGAACATCTGCATTTTCATTTAAAGGGAAAGAGGTGGATATCAGGGATATTGGGGAGAAGCTGAATGTGAGGAATATTCTTGAAGGAAGTGTTCGGAAATCAGGCAACCAGCTCCGCATCAGTGCTCAACTGATTGATGTCAGTGATGGTTACCATCTCTGGTCGAATACCTATGATCGTGAGTTGAAAGATGTATTTGTCATCCAGGATGAGATCTCACTGGCGATTGTTGATGCGCTAAAGACAAAGCTATTGCCTGGAGATAAAATTGAGAAGCAACAGACCGAAAACACAGAAGCATACCAATTATATCTTAAAGGACGATTCTTTTGGAATAAACGAACGGCAACTGATCTGCAAAAGGCTATTGGTTATTTCAGCCAGGCAATTGAAAAAGATCCAGAATATGCAATGGCATATACCGGACTGGCTTCAACCTATGTATTGCTCCCTGAATATGCAGCACTATCCTCCAGTGAAAGTTATCGAAAGGCTGATAGTGCGGCAAAAAAAGCACTGGAACTTGATCCGGCACTCGCAGAACCACATTCTGTTTTGGGAATTATTAAGCAAGATTATGAATGGGACTGGACAGGTGCAGAAATTGAATATAAGAAGGCAATTGAGATTAATCCAAACTATCCAACAGCGCATCACTGGTATACCATATACTTATATCTTCTGGGAAGGTCAGATGAAGCTTTGTCAGAAATTAACCGGGCTTTGGAACTTGATCCTCTTTCGCCAATCATAAATGTCAATCTGGGTGATGTTTTGTTTTTTATGCGTCAATATGATAAAGCCATCGATCAATATCATAAAACACTTGAACTTGATCCGGACTTTGCTCCTGCCCACTTACCCTTAGGTTATATTTATACGCTTCATGGAAAGTTTGATGAAGCGATTACTGAATTTAAGAAGATGCGAACCATCGTTGGTAATAATCCTTACGGACTGTCACTGCTTGGATTCGCTTACGCACGATCCGGAGATAAGGATAATGCATTAAAGGCACTCCATGACCTGTTTGATTTCATGGAGCAGGGATATACGGTAGCATTTGATATAGCTATCATTTATTATGGACTTGGCTACAGGGATCATATGTTTGAGTGGTTTGAGAAATCATATCAGGAACGGGATTTCCGTCTGACAAGGATGAAGATAGAGCCCATCTATGATGATCTCCGGTCGGATTCGAGAACTATTGCTTTGCTAAGGAAAATGGGACTGGGAAAATGACCATGGCTTCTGTGCCCGGCTCAGGTAAAAGAAATTCAGTATATTCCAGGTAACCAAATCCCCAATTTGCCCCTCTCGCTGTCGTGGGCTATACCCAGCTCATTTTGACTTGTAAGTGTAGGATTGATATTCCTGTATATGATACGTGTCTGTGGATCGCTGAGGCGTCTGATGTAACGCTGCGCGTTCGAAGTATTGAAGTACGAACAAGGAATGCTGATCTTTGAATTATGAGTTGAAATCAGAAATCAGATATCCGTTAATCGTTCATCAGATATCAAAAAGCCCTGCTCACAGGGCTTTTTGTCGTGGTACCACCCGGAATCGAACCAGGGACTCACGGATTTTCAGTCCGTTGCTCTACCTGCTGAGCTATGGTACCGGCTTAAGCGGCGCAAAGATAGGAAAGAAAAGATCAAAGATCAAAATTCAAAATTCAAAAATTAAAAAAACCGTATATTCGCTCTTCATTAACACGACACCGATTTTTCCATCATGAACCTTGTCATCGATTACGGAAATACCCTCAAGAAGATAGCCCTGTTCGACCGGCACACACTGGTCTACTTCAAACCCTTCAGGGAACTCAGCCGGCAGATCCTGAAAGACCACCTGCCCGCAAAGGAACAGATCCGCGCCGCCATCCTCGCCTCCACCGGCAACTGCCCGCCGGAATTGATCTCCTGGCTCAACCACACCTACCGGTTCATCGAACTGACTGAACAGGTCCCCGTACCAATCACCAATACGTACGAGACCCCGATAACCCTGGGAAAAGACCGCCTGGCAGCCGTGGTCGCCGCCCAGGAACGGATCCCCCGTCAGGATATCCTGGCCATCTCCGCCGGAACCTGCATCACCTATGACATGATCAACGCCAACAAGGAATACCTGGGCGGAAGCATCTCGCCCGGCATCCATATGCGCTTTAAAGCCCTGCATAATTTTACCGCCCACCTTCCGTTAATTGAAATGGATTCTCCTCCCCCATTGATCGGTGAAAATACCCGGGAATCCATACTGGCCGGCGTACTTAACGGTGTCCTGGCCGAAATGAAGGGAATCATCAAACAATATCAGCTGGAATACCCTGATATTAAGATAATTTTGTCGGGAGGTGATGCAGATTTTTTTGAGAAAAGACTAAAAATTAACATCTTTGCAATTCCAAACATTGTTTTGGAAGGGCTAAATCTAATTTTATCCTATAACCTTGGTGAAAAACATTCGACGCACACTGCTACTGGTGGTTCTGATTAATGGCTTATGGGCAACGGCACAGGATATCAACTCCCCCTATTCCAATTTCGGCGTCGGGAACCTCTATCCCGGAAAGACCAGCATCAATGCGGCGATGGGCGGGATCGGGATCGGATGGCAGGGAAACTCGTTCATCAACATCCTGAACCCCGCATCCTATGGTTTTTTTGACTCTACCTCCTTTCTGCTGCAGGGAGGGATCCTGGCGGATGTCGTGCAAACCCATTCGGAAGACCTCTCCATCACCTCACGGAATGTGCAGCTGGGCTATATGCTCTTCGGATTCCCCATTACCCGCTGGATGAAGGCAAGTATCGGCCTGATGCCCTACAGCCGCGTGGGATACCTGATCTACAATGACTATTTCCAGGATAGCATTGGCCGGATCACCAACGAATATGAAGCCTCCGGCGGACTGAACCGCGCCCACTTCGGGCTGGCCGTCCGGCCCCTCAAAAACTTATCCGTGGGCGTCAACGCCAACTTCCTTTTCGGAGACCTCGACTACCAGCAGATCGTCGACTTTCCCGACTCGGCTTTCATCTATAGCTTTCGGGTCATCGCCAACCGGTTCGTGCAGGACTTCATGTTCGAAATCGGCGCCCAGTATGCGGCCAGCCTTTCTCCCTCCCTCCGGCTGACCACCGGCCTGGTCTACGAACTCCCTGCCTCCCTGAATACGAAACGCTACCTGCTGGCCGAAACATTCGTTCCGGCCCTGAACAACATTGACAATATTTACGATACGATCGCCTATCAGCCCGATCAGAAAGGTACCATTGAACTTCCCCGTGCTGTCGGGGGCGGATTCACCCTGGAGAACCCTAACCGCTGGACCGCCGGCGTGGACTTCTACTGGCAGGAATGGGCAGCCTTCCGCTCATTCTCCATGAACGATTCACTGGATAATTCCTTACGGATTGCAGCCGGAGGCCAGTTCAGACCCTCTGTCGCCGCCACGGCAAACTATGCCCAGAAGATCCAGTACAGGCTTGGGGCTCACTACAATAAAACCTCCCTGAAACTGCGTGGGACACAGATCAATGAGTTTGGCCTGACTTTTGGAGCAGGACTGCCACTAAAAAGCACTCAATCCATGATAAACCTTGCAGTGGAAATAGGACAACGCGGAACGACCAGCAATGGACTGCTGAAAGAAAACTATGTCCGGCTGAGCATAGGATTATCCCTTTACGAACGATGGTTCATCAGAAGCAAATTCTACTAACAATGAAAACGACAGGACTCTTTCTCTTACCCCTGATCATCTCACTCATGATGATCACCGGAACAGGAAACATCGCGCTTGCCCAGGTCAAGGACAGAGGCCCCCGGTATGGGCAGGACAGTGTGAAATGCGTTATGGAGATTTCACTTTACCGCGAGTTCTTCAAACAATGGAAAAACAGTGATTATACAAGCGTCGCCGTTGACGATGCGATCAGACACTGGCGCTGGGTTTTCAACAACTGCCCGATGGGAACTGAAAACACCTACCTGGATGGCATAAAAATGTTCAGCTATTTCATCAAGGAAGAACCGGATAACGCACGAAAAGAGCTTCTCATCGATACCCTGATGATGATCTATGATCAGCGTATGGAATATTTCCCGAACCATTACAAGACAGGCCTTTCCCAAATGGGTAATATCCTGGGGCGCAAAGCCGTCGACCTGTACCAGTGGCGCCCACAGGCGACCGAAGAGGTCTATCATATACTGGAACGCTCCGTTGAACTGGATGGGAACAACTCACAGACCGCCGTCATCGTCTATTACTTCCGTACAGCCATCGAGCTGGTGAATGCCAGCAAACTGGGAAAAGACGTCCTGATCGAATTATTTGACAAACTGATGGGGATTGTTGAATATAATATAAAGAACAACCCGGCTGACCAGGAGGATTTTGAAAGCGTAAAGGCCAACCTGGAGCTTTCTGTCGAGCCTTATGCCACCTGCCAGGATCTGATCCCGATCTACCGCGCGAAATTTGACGCAGAAGGAGGCAGCAATCCTGAATTGCTCAAGAAGATCATCAACATGCTCGACAAAAAGAACTGCACGGCCGATCCGCTATACTTCGACGCAACGGTCAAATTATACGAACTGGAGCCCGACCCCGAATCTGCATTTTTGATCGGAAGGATGCTGTACAGGAGGAATGAACTGAGCAAATCATCCACATATTTACTGCAGGCAACGGATATGGCTGATACCAACGCAAGAGCTGATTGTTACCTGCTGCTGGCCGATGAATACCGTACGATGCGGGATTATTCCCGGGCCCGGACGTATGCCTATAAGTCTGCGGAGCTCAGGCCCAATGATGGAAATCCATATATCCTGATCGGTGATCTTTACGCTGCCAGTGCTGACATGTGCGGCGATGACGAAATAGGTAAGAAAGCTGCCTACTGGGCTGCGGTGGATAAATATTATAAGGCAAAGAACATTGACCCGTCACTTGAACAAGCGGCCAATGAAAGAATCTATTCCTATTCAAGAGCCTTCCCGGCCGTCGAACGTCTCTTTTTCCATGATCTGAAAGAAGGAGAAAGCTACACGGTGGGCTGCTGGATCAACGAGACAACCACCGTGAGGGCAGCCAAATAATTTAACATTAGATTGAATATGACTATGAACCGAAAAGCTTTCGTAACAGGGCTGCTGATCCTGTTCGCCATTCCTGTTCTGTACGGACAGAAATATGGGACCGACAGCCTGAAATGTGTCGAGAATCTGTCGCTTTACAAGATCAATTTCCGGATGTGGAAAGATTATAATTTTTCCCAGGAGGTCATTGATCAGGTCCCTGTTTATCAGCCCTGGAAATGGGTTTTTGATAATTGCCCGCTGTCAAGCCAGAATATCTACCTGGATGGAGTGGTCCTGATGAAATATTTCTATGATAAGGAAACCGATTCGGCCCGAAAGGCCCAGCTGGTGGATTCGATCATGCTGATCTACGACAAACGCATTGAATATTTCGGGAATGTTTCCAGCAGCCGGGAGGGACTTGTCCTGGGGCGGAAAGGGATCGATCTGCTGACCCTCCGCCCTGACCGCTACCACGAAGTGTACCAGATCCTGGATAAATCCGTTACCCTGGAAGGAAATAAAAGCACCGGTCCCGTCCTTGTTTATTTATTCCATTCCACCATCAACAGTGCCCGGGCGGGCCTTATCGATTCGGCGATGATCATTGAGAATTTTGAGCGGATCATGAACATAGTTGACTTCAATGAAAAGCACAGCCAGGAAAATGAGCAGGAGCGTACCGAATGGCAGGGGATCCGCCTGAACATTGAGAGCCTGTTCGAACCGTTTGCAACCTGTGACGACCTGATCGCCATTTATCGAAAGAAGTTTGAGCAAAATCCGGAGGATACCAAATTGCTGAAAGAGATCATCCAGATGCTGGATAAACGAAACTGCACGGCTGATCCCCTTTATTTTGACGCAACGGTCAAGCTTTATGACCTGGAACCAAATCCCGAATCTGCTTTCCTCATCGGGCGGATGCTTTACAGGAAAAATGAATACAGCAAGGCGATGGAGTATCTGTTGCAGGCAACGGACATGGCCGATGTCAAAAGCCGGGCCGATTGTTTTCTTCTCCTGGCAGATGCCTATCGCAATCTGAGGGATTATCCCAGGTCCAGATCCTATGCATATAAAGCCGCTGAGCTGCGCCCCGGTGACGGGAATGCCTACATCATGATCGGCGACCTCTACGCTTCCAGCGCCAGTGACTGCGGTAACGACGAGATCAGCAGCAAGGCTGCCTACTGGGCCGCAGTGGATAAATACTACAAGGCAAAGAGTGTGGATCCGTCCGTTGAACAGGCGGCCAATGACCGAATCTATTCTTATTCAAGGGCCTTCCCGGCAATGGAACGTCTCTTTTTCCACGATATGAAAGAAGGTGACAGCTACACCGTTGGCTGCTGGATCAATGAAACCACTACCGTCAGGGCTTCCCGTTAAACATCCCCTGGTCAGGTTCCTGGCCATCCCCGGAATGCTTTTCCTGGGATCGTGCGAGAATGATCTTCAACAGATCAACATGACCATGCCTGCTGATACGCTGGCTGTTGAAACCATTTACAACATTGAAATCGAACAGAGCGAGAACGGTAAGCTTTCACTGATCCTGACCGGACCATTGATGGAAAGTTATGGAGGGGATGACCCGTACATAGAATTTCCCGAGGGTGTTCACGTGGTCTTTTATGATACCCTGAAACGGGTGAAGTCGGAGCTGCGTGCCAACTACGGCATCAGCTTCGAGAAACGCAACATCATGGAAGCCAGGGGTAACGTGGAGGTCATCAACCACCTCAAAAATGAACGGCTGAATACGGAACATCTGATCTGGGACAGGAACAAAAAGCTCATCCAGAGCGAAGTGTTTGTCAAGATCATCACTCCCGGCAAAACGATTTACGGGGAAAACGGAATGACCTCGGATGAACAGTTTGAATCATGGAAACTCAAAAAGGTCAGGGGGGACATCCGGGTCAGCAAAGAGAAGTTCTGAAACGTACCCCATCCCCTGCCAGCAGGGGAGGGGCGCTTATGAATTACATGTATTGCAGCATCGCCTTCACGATGGCATCAGCTCCCTCCCAGATATGAACGATGCTGGCATCCAGCATATAGCAGGGCGTGGTGAACAGTTTCCTTTTTTTGTCGATCACCACTTCGCCGTGACCGGTGGTGATGTGCCGCGCTCCCATCTTCTCCACTGCGGTCGCCGTACCCTTGTCTTGACCGATTGTGATCTCAATATCACCGAACACCCTGGCCAGCAAGACCGGGGCGATGCACAACGCACCGATGGGTTTCCCTTTTTCGGCCATCGCCTTCATGGCCCTTTCCACCTCCGGATTCACGGTGCAGTTCTCCCCCTGGAACGCAAAGTTGCACAGGTTTTTAGCCACACCAAAGCCTCCCGGAAGGATCAGCGCATCAAAATCGTCGGCCCGGAATTTACTGAGTGCCTTGATGTTCCCCCTGGCAATACGCGCTGCTTCGACAAGGACGTTGCGGGTTTCCCGCATTTCCTGGTTGGTGATGTGATTGATCACATGATGCTGCGGGATATCCGGTGCAAAAATTTCATATTCAGCACCATTTTTCTGGATGGCAAGCATCGTCATGGTGGCTTCGTGGATCTCCGATCCGTCCCTGGATCCACAACCTGCGAGGATAATGGCAAATCGTTTCATGGTGTTCTGTTTTCGCAAAGATAGAAATAAATGGGTAAATTTGGTTGGTGATTAGCCTGTATCGTTCCGTTTGTACTCCTAATGACGAACATTTGAAACCATCAAGTCCCATTTTTGCGCTGGCTGACTGCAACAACTTTTACGCCTCGTGCGAAAAGCTTTTTGAGCCGGGTCTGGAAGGCAAACCGCTAGTGGTTCTATCCAACAATGATGGCTGCATCATCGCCCGTTCGGCCGAGGCGAAACAGCTGGGGATCAAAATGGGGGTGCCTGCCTTTCAGATCGCGAATCTGCTGGAAAAAAACAAAGTGGCGGTATTTTCGACCAATTATGCTTTGTACGGGGATATGTCGCAACGCGTGATGTCGGTTCTTCAGCAGTTCACGCCCACGCTGGAAGTCTATTCCATCGACGAGGCTTTTCTCGATCTGACGGGAATCGCTGGTCTCGACCCGGTCGCCTACGGGCAACAGATCGTCAGGACCGTAATGAAATGGACGGGGATACCGGTGAGCATTGGGATCGCATCCACAAAAACCCTTTCCAAGCTTGCCAACGATCTCGCAAAGGAACTTCCGGAGACCGGGGGTGTGCTGGCGCTGATGGATGAAGATACGATCAATGGCCATCTGAGGTCCCTTTCCGTGAACAAGGTCTGGGGTATTGGCCCCCGGCACGCGCGGCTGTTGGAGGAACACGGCATTCTGACCGCCTATGATCTGAAATGCGCCAACGAGAAATGGATCCGGCAGCATATGGGAGTCATGGGTGAGCGGACCGTTGTTGAGCTGAGGGGAATTTCGTGCTACCCCGTTGACGATCATCCGCAGGCAAAGAAAGGGATATGTAGCTCCCGCTCTTTCGGCAAGCCCGTTGAAGATTACGATGACCTTGAAGAAGCCACCACCACGTTTGTCGCCTCTGTTGCACTAAAGCTCAGAAGGCAGCAGTCGGTGGCGCAGTCGTTGACCGTCTTTGTGATGACGAACCGGTTTGCACGGGGGCCGCACTATGTGAATGGCACAACCGTGGAGCTTCCTGTGGCGACCAACCATACATCGGAACTGATCCACCATGCAAGGCTCATCCTGAAAAAATTGTACAGAAAAGGCTATCTTTACAAGAAATCAGGCGTCATCGTCAACGATATCATTCCTCAGAAGACATTGCAGTGCACCCTCTGGGACGACCGTAACCGGGAGAAACAGGAAAAGATCACGGCTGCGGTCGACCGGATCAATCAGCGAATGGGCAGGGGAAAAATCCGGTACGCGGTACAGGGCACCGGAAGGAAATGGAAGATGCGACAGGAAAAGCTGTCGCCGAACTACACCACGGACTGGGAGGAGTTGCTGGTGATCGAGGTAGGGGAAAGGGTCATTCCTGGTCACTAGTTTGGCGCTTCGCGCCTCGCGTCATTCCTGGTCCTCAGTAACCATAAATGACAACAAATGACAATTGAATGACAATTGAATAACAATGAATAACTACAAATAGAACACCTTCCGATGTGCGGACGCTTTTCATTCAGCCCCAACGAGATCCTCATCGAGGAACGCTTTGACCTGGAAGTGGAGGAGGGTCTTTACACTCCACGCTATAACTGTGCGCCTGCGCAGAACCTGGCCGTCATCTCAAACCAGGAGCCCGGCAGGCTGAGCTTTTTCCGGTGGGGGCTGATACCCTTCTGGGCAAAAGATCCTGCCATCGGCAACAGGATGATCAATGCACGGGCCGAGGGCATCCTGGAAAAGCCATCCTTCAGGAATCCTTTTCGGCAGAGGCGTTGTCTGGTGCTCAGTGATGGGTTTTTTGAGTGGAAACGGGTGGGGGATTCTCAGGTCTACAGGTCTGCGGGTTCTCAGGTCTACGGGTCGGCGGGAGGAGGGAGGAGGGAGGAAGAGAGAAAGGTGCCGTACAGGATCGTTATGAAGAACGGGGATCTGTTTGCGATGGCGGGGATATGGGATAGCTGGAGGGATCCGGAAGAAAGGGTGGTTCATTCGTTTGCCATTATCACGACAACGCCCAATGAACTGATGCAGCCGATCCACGACCGGATGCCGGTGATCCTGCCGCGGAGGTTCGAAAAAGAATGGCTCACCAGTGATCGCACGGAGGATCTTTTAGCAATGCTGCAGCCTTATCCGGCAGAGGAGATGGAGGCCTATGCGGTGTCGCGTCTGGTGAACAGTCCCGCCAATGACCGGCCCGAGGTGATTGCACGCATTTAAACGAGCAGGTTGCAGCCACGGATGTCGCTCTCGTCGAACCTGCCCAGCACTTCAAAGGAACCGTCAGGGTATGCTTTCCCGAGATCCTGAGTGGCCAGGAATGAGCAGGAATGGATATTGGCCAGATCGATGACATTGATCCCACCTGTTTGCTGATACCCGACCCAGGTGAGCGGATCATTGACGTCGCGCATCAGAACCTTCATCCAGGGTGGGGTACGATAGAGGCCCAGCCCACGGGAGTATGCCTGCGAAAGGAGTTCAGTCATACCGTATTCCGAATGAACGACCGGAACACCGAATCCACGGGATAACCTGTCGTGCAGCTCCTCCCGGATCATCTCCTTTCTCCGCCCTTTCATTCCACCTGTTTCCATTACGATCAGATCCGGAAAATCAACGGGATGCGACTCGGCAAAGTCCAGCAGCGCATAGGACACCCCGAACAGGATGGTTGGCTGGTGTGCGCTCTTTAGCTTTTCAAGTCTGTCGGGCAGGATCTGGGTGGCGTCGAGATAAAATCCGCTCTCCGGGTGCTTGCTCTCCGAAATCAGTCTGTTCACCATATACACCAGGGAAGAGTCCTGCCGGGATAAATAGGAAGGGAGGAGGGCAAGGATGCAATAGCGGGATATTTTACCGTAAAACCGTTCAAAGCAGTTCAGGAAGCTTGCCTCGTACAAAGAGGTCTCTGCCACTGCGTGCCGGCTGGGCTGCATACCGGTGGTGCCGCTGCTGAGGAAGGTTAGCCCGGGGGTAAAATGACCGGTTATGATCCGGTGGGTCTTGAAAAAGGAAACCGGCAGGAATGGAATTGCCTCTACCCGGGCGACAGCTTCAGATTTGATCCCCAGCTGGAGGATGAATTGCCGGTAGACCGGATTATTTTCACACTGGTAATGAAATATATTCAGGGCCAGTACGTTAAATTCATCAGGTGACTGAATGCGGAAGATATTTTTCTTGATTTCCGGCAGAGGCATCATCCTGGAGCACAATTGAGTGTAACTTTGTCAAACAATTCCTGTAGGATCCTTTTATGAAACTGACATCAAAGATACTTTCAATCCTGGTCATTCCAACGATGTTTGTTTTCCAGTCATGCCTGGAGCAGGTTGAGTTCCCGGTTGAACCGTACATTGAGTTCAGGGAGTTTGCTAAGATCATTGAAGACACCTCGGGTATTGATAACAGGGGTGTTCTGGAGATCTATTACCAGGATGGCGATGGAGACATCGGATTAACAGAACTGGATACATTGCCCGGCCGGGAATACAACCTGTTCATCCGATATTTTGAAAAGATTGACGGGAAGTTTGAAGAGGTTTTTATCACGTATTATGACAACGATTCGATGAAGCTGGATACGATCTCCATGAACGGACGCATCCCTTTACTAACCCCTGCCGGGAAGAACAAGGCCATCAAGGGCATCATTCAGGACACCTTGTACATCAACAATTATTCATCTCCTTACGATACCATCCGCTTCGAAGTATACATCAAAGACAGGGCTTTCCATGAAAGCAACCGTGTTACCACTCCTGAGATCTGGATCAGGAAACAGTAGTTCAGAACAGATAGCTTTTCTTCATCGTTAATTTTCGCAGGAGCCTGTCGATCAGGAACAGCACGGTCACCCCGATCCCGATGATCAGCGGCAGGGATGAGCGTGTAAGGAATGCAAAGGATTTGGACATGCTTTGCACGAAGGACTGGAAAATCGGGACGATTTTCTCGTATTTTTTGAAATCGATGTTTTCGGGATCCAGGTCAATGGGCGACCATTGGAGCAGGAAGACCACGAAAGCGACGACGGCAGCCGTGGCGATGACGATCCACCAAACGTTATTTCCGGAAAAAAGACCACGCGTAAGGGAGGCTTCAGGAACAGGATCATTCTGAACGCGTTCCATCACTTTACGGGTAAAATCTTCCGGTGCCCGTGATGTTCCGGATTTTTTGATCAGTTCCCTGAGTTTATGGTCGTTAAAGAAAGGTTCTTTCATGATATCTTTTTATTATTGAACAGTAACGTTCATTTGCAGCCTGTTCAGTATCTGGTAAAGTTTTTTTCTTGTCCTGTGCAGCCTGACTTTTATGTTTGACTGGCTCAGGCCCGTTATTTCGTTGATTTCGCTGACCGACAGGTCTTCCATGTAAAACAGCGTGATCAGCATATGATCCTCCGGCGGAAGTTCTTTCAATGCCCTGGAGATCAGTTTCTGTTGCTGAAGTTCGTCCAGTTCCGAAACGCACTGCTGGATCTCTTCGGTTGGGTAGTCGCTGGCCAGGCTATCATCCAGGGGTGCTGTTTCCGGTTGTTTTTTGCGCAGTGCCGAGATGGATTCGTTATGGACGATCCGGTAGAGCCAGGTGGTGAACTTTGAATCGTTGCGAAAATTCCCCAGGGAGCGGTATACTTTCACAAAGGCATCCATGGCGATTTCCTCCGCATCCTCGCGGTTGCCCGTAATTCTAAGCGCAAGCGCAAAGGCGTTATCCTTATGCCTGTCGACGAGGGCTGCAAAGGCGGCCGTATCTCCTTCCAGCACCTTTTCGATGTAATAGCGGTCATCTTTAGGGAGCATGCTGGTGTTTTGACGAGATTGAGGGGGTGTTGGTTACAAATATACTACAAAATAAGTTCAGGGGTTAGGGTGAAGAAGCCGGGTTTGTCAGGTGGTTATGTGTAATGTGGACTGAGGTGACCTAACCCTAACCCCTGAACCAAACCGGCCTCCTTACCTTAACCCCTGAACTTATTTTGTAACCGGAAGGGAATCTTAGCGTCAAAAAGGTGCAGTTGAAAAATTCACCTTAAAAATATCACATTATGGAAGACATTTTTGTTCCGATCAGTGTTTTTGGGACGATCCTCGGGATCGTATACCTCATCATCAGAAAACGCGAGCGTCTGGCCCTTATTGACAAAGGAGTTGATGCATCCATTTTCATGACGAAAAAGCAGACCGATGCGACTTTGAAGTGGGGTCTGTTTCTGATAGGCCTGGGCGTAGGTCTTCTTATAGCCGAGATCCTGGTCAAGACCACCACGATGTCGGATGAGGCTGCCTATTTCTCCATGATCTTTTTGTTTGGCGGCATTGCGCTGCTCGTCAGTTTTTTTCTGGACAAAAAGAATGCTTCGAAATGAGAAATGAGAGAGGAGGGAGGAGAAAGGAGATATAATTGTATTATTATTTCTCCTTTCTCATCTCTCATCTCTCCTCTCTCATCTCAGAACAAAGTTCTCAATGATCTTATACACCGGTCCTTCGGAGCGGAGGATGCTTTCGAAAAGATACAGTTCCCGCACCGTTTCTCTCTGGATAAGTCCTTCTTTATACTGCTGGATCACTTCCTGGAAAAATCGTTTATTGCGGATGGACTTGACCCTTCCGATGGTCAGATGGGGAACGAAATTCTGTGAGTCGGGCACATAGCCCGGTTTCCCGAGTTCTTCCCACAGGTTTTCATACAGGGATTGGAGGCCGGGGCAGGGTTCGATGCCGAGCCAGATCACACGGGGGTCGTATCTGCTTCCGAAGATCCCGGTACCTTTAAGTTCCAGATCGAAGCCGGGGGATCTGCCGGCCGCCGCGTTCATCGCCTTGCGGATTGCCGGGATCATGGTTTCTTCCGTATCTCCGAAAAATTTCAGTGTCAGGTGGAGGTTATGTTCCTCGACCCATTTGATCTTATCCTCGCGAAGATTTTCCTTCAGGGAGCGGAACACCTCCAGAAGCGTATCCGAGGGGTGGAACTTTATTGCGATGAATAAGCGTTTCATGAGGCTGCAAGCTGCAAGTTATAGAGAAATTGATAAATTAGAATTAGGTTTTAGAAATTTGTTTAATTTTGTGCCCGCTTTCAAATCTCTAATCTCCACACTCACACCCACACTGACACTCACACCCACCTCGGGGCATTAGCTCAGTTGGCTAGAGCGTTTGACTGGCAGTCAAGAGGTCAGGGGTTCGACTCCCCTATGCTCCACAAAAAACCGCTGCGTAATAGCAGCGGTTTTTTGATATCAGATGAAACGATTAACCGATATTTGATTTCTGATTCGATTTGGGTTTATTTCAGAAATCAAAGATCTTTGTTCCTTGTTCGTACTTCAGAACTTCCGGTATTGCGCCCAACTCATCAGCCAGGCGAGCTATTCATACTTTAAAGGGAACCAAATTAAAGGCGGTGAAGTAGTCCTCGAAACTTTATGTCGTCAAACCAAAGTGCACTGTTTAGGGTCCTAAATTAAAGGTATTCCTTCTTTGTCCAGTTTTAGTAGATAACTACATTTTGAACAGGTTTCCGAAAACCAGCCCCGCATATACGATTCGCGGGGTCGCTGGTCCGTACACATAGCCGGGGTCACGGTCGATGCCGGTATCAAAGTCATCCTGATAGGAATTGATCAGATTCTTCAAACCCGCAAAGATTTGCAGTGAAGCACCATTTAACCGGATACGGTATTGTATTTTCATCCCCATGTCGAAAAAAGCCGGAGACGTCCTGAGCTCACCGTCAGTCGGATCCGTGAGGTCGGGGCCGAAATAGGGCACCAACATTTTACCGGTATAGGTACCCGATAGAGAGATTGCCACGGGATCAACCGGCTGCCAGTTGAGGGTTATATAGCCGTATTCATCGGGGGTGCGGAAAAACCGCCGCTCATCAAATTCCTGTGGGTCCTCGTACTGGCTCGATTGGATAGTAAATCCGCCTTTCACTGTGAGGGATCTGACCGGTACCAGGTTCATCTCCAGATTGATTCCCATGACCTCAGCCCCATTTTTGGTATTGACGCGGGTGTAGACGACCGTTCCGTTCTCGTCGGGCTCGCCGTATTCGTTAACAAAAGCGTTATTCAGGCGGGTATAGAAGCCTTCGGATAGCAAACTGAAGAAGACCTTTCCCATTTTCTTATGAAAATCCAGTGAGGCCATGGCGCTGTGGCTCTTTTCCTGCTGCAGGTCAGGTGCGTTTTGATGAATGACCTGCCGTGCACCGGAGGTTTCGATATGAAGATCTTCATCGAAGATCTGTGGCGCCCGATATCCTTGCGAATAGCTGATGCGTACCTGCAAGGATTCCAGGATATCGTATTTGGCGCTGAACCGCGGGCTCAGCACGTTACCTGTTTTATCGTCATATCCTTCCTGTGCACTGTTGTGAATGGAATAGTGATCATACCGGACACCTGCCGAAAGTTTGAACACACCCAGCTCGACCTCAGTCTGGGCAAAGATGCCGGTGGTATTCATTGTTTGGTCTGAAATGGTCCGGGTTTCAACGACTGGCACCAGCAGGGTCGAATCATCCGGATTAAGGCTGGCATTGTCCAGATCAGGGTATCCCAGCTTCTTATCGAAAAGTGCGGACCCCACAGTTTCAATTCCAGTTACCAGGCGGACGATCCCCAACGGCGCATTGTATTGTACGCCAGCCGTATATGACAGGTCACGGGTATTCCCATAGTCGTTCAGTGACTGGTTGGCCCCGTAGTAGGAGTCACGGTTCACCCGTTGTCCTGAGATATAAACCGACAATAGGCCATGATCCCTGAAGAACATCTCGTAGGTCAGAGCCCCGTTGGTAAGCTGGTGTTCCACAGCCTCGGCGATCCCGGCCATATGCGGGACCTCGTCGTGCTTGTCGCCCCCACGTCTTTTCTCCGAGATGGCGAAAAAGTCGGCCGAGAGCTTTGCACGTGTCCCGAACCGATGGTAGATGCGGCTGCCCAGGGTGGTATTTCTTAGGGAGGAGAGCTCCGAAAATCCGTCCCCGTTGGCGTCGAAAGGTTCCCGGTTCCGGTAGAAGCCATACAGCGACATGCCTGATTTATTATCGGCCGCTACCAGGGAGGTGTTGAGATGAACCGTATAGTCGGAGGCAGGATCGCCTGAATTTTCAATACCTACACCGCTGGAAGCCGCACTCAGGCTTAGTTCATAGGCATTCACAACCGGATCCTTCAGGATCAGGTTGATGGTTCCGGCGATGGCGTTGCTGCCGTAAAGGGCAGATCCCCCACCGCGTATAACCTCCACCCGTTCGATCATGTTGGCGGGTATCAGCTCCAGGCCGTATACACTGGCCAATCCGCTGAAAATGGGACGGCTGTTGATCAAAATCTGCGCATAAGGTCCTTCCATCCCGTTCATTCGCACCTGTGAGAATCCGCAATTCTGGCAGTTGTTCTCCATGCGCAAACCCGGGCAGAAGTTGAGGCCTTCACCCAGAATTACCGACTGTGTTGAGGTAAACAGTCTGGGAGTGATGGTGTTGACAATGGTCGTTGACTCTGTCCTCTTGGTTTCATTCCGGTTGCCGGTGATGACCACCTCTTCGAGTCGTAGCAGGTCTTCTTCCAGAACAAAATTGATCTCCTGGGTTTCTCCAGTCCGTGTGGAAACCTCTTTTTCACTGGATTTATAACCAAGGTACTGTGCTTTCACGATCCAGGTTTCCTCAGGGAGGTTGATCAACCGGTAATGGCCCGTGATATCAGTGGAGGTCCCAATGGCAGTGCCAACAATGCTTATCGATGCAAAAGGGATGTGGATTCCGTTCAGGTCGACCACATGCCCAAAGATGTTGGCATCCGTCCTGGGCTTCTGTGCTACCGCCACAGAGCCAATGAGCAGTAAAAAATGGATACTATATTGTTTTAAATAGTTCATATACAGATGTTTTAGTATTGATTGCTATATCTTCTCCCTGCAGTGACCCGGAGTTAAAAGAATTACCGTAATGATAACTCGATCAATCCGATTAGTTGGTGGTACAGTGAAGAAGAAAAAGGGAAATAGGGGTGGGACCTACTCAGTGTAAGGGTGGTGCTCTGCCTTGATAAATGAAGATACAGGCAGATGAATATTGGGTTGGAATTACAGCCGGCAACCTTGATGAGATGGGGGAAAGGCAAACTGCAAGAAGGACGAGAAAGATGGGATAAAGGATCTTGAAGCTATCCAGAAAGACAAGCTCGGTCTGGGTGTGGTGGTGCGATTTGTGGGGGTTTGTGTCGTTTGATCTATCGAAGGGATGGGCATGTGCGATAAGGGTGCCGTTGGCCAGTTGGTGGGTGTGCAGGAATACGGCTTTGTTGGCGACTATCAGGGCCATGATGCCGATCACCAGGAATGTGGCGGCCTTTATTGTTATTTTATTGACAATCACGCGGCAAAGGTAAGATTTCCCTCCCAGATTTGGGTCTTGCGAATTCATTTTTCAATCATTCTAATCCCACGGCTTCCCGTTTTTCCCTCTCTTCTGACACTATCTCTTTTTTATTTATGATTTAGTATTCAGTATTTGGGATTTCTCATTTATTTCAGAAGTCAAAAATCTTTGTTCCTCTGTTCGTAAATCACTACTTCTGTTATAGCCACTTCCGGGATTCCCGCATTATTGCCGGCCGGCTCACTGACATTCATGGATTCCGGAATGAAATTGAATAAAGGGTTTTAGTACATTTACACGGACATAAGGCCATTATAAATTCAAGAGGGCCCGTACCATGAAAACAGGGATCACTGAACCAACCCTGACCAGTGAGGCAGTGAGATTAGATAACGATTGATCTTATAAAAAAAGGAACATGTATAAATACCTGTTTGGTCCCGTACCGTCAAGACGGTTGGGAATGTCATTGGGAGTCGATCTGGTGCCACGAAAGGTATGCTCGCTGGACTGTGTTTATTGTGAGGTTGGGAAAACAACCAAACTGACGGTCGGCCGAAAGGAATACATCCGGTTGGATAAGGTTAAAGAAGAGTTGCTGCATTATTTCACAAATAATCCTGATCCGGATTACATTACTTTTTCAGGGTCCGGAGAACCCACCCTGAATACCCGGATTGGTGAATTATTACAATTCATCAAGCAGATCAAACCAGGAGTTCCTGTGGCGGTGCTGACGAACGGGACCCTTTTCTACGACAAAGATGTGAGGGACGCACTTAAAGGAGCGGACGTGGTCCTTCCTTCACTTGATGCCGGCACGGAAGAGACATTCCAATTGATCAACCGGCCAGCCGGCGAACTGACGATCGATACATATATCCAGGGCCTGATCCGTTTCAGGGAGGAATTCAAGGGAAAGATATGGCTGGAGGTGTTCATTCTTCCCGGTTACAATGATCATTTGGATGAACTATTGGAACTAAAAAAGGCCATTGTCAGGATCAATCCTGATGTAGTTCAGCTGAATACACTGGACAGGCCCGGAACAGTGCCGGATTTACGAAGTGCGACAAGTGAAGAGCTCCGCAAGATAGCCGACTTATGGGAACTGGATCATGTCGAAATTGTGGCAGCATCCTCCGAAAGGAAAAAGATGCAGTCGTACCGAAAAGATATAGAAACAAGCATTCTGGAGACCATCAAAAGAAGGCCCTGCACGTCAGAGGACCTGTGCAAAATGCTTGGACTCCACATCAATGAACTGAATAAATACCTTGACGTGCTGACGGCAGAAAATAAAATCAAGGCAAACCGGCAGGAAAGGGGGATCTTTTATCAGCTTCCATCCTGGTAGCGTACCTGATTCCCGGATATCTGCCTGATTCCAAACGCAGTTTATCCATCACATCGCAGCTCATCAGAGCGGAATCGGCCGATTTTAATATTCTTCTTCTTTTTTGCAGGTTTCTTTATTAAACATATTTTAGTTTTTTAAGACAGGAATATTATTGTAATTATCTGTTTAGTTTATTTTTAAGATTCAGCGCGGTTTCGGTTATCGCCAATCCTCCTTTTCCCGTACATTTAACGCAATCAGGCATTGTTTTGCTTACCCTCGAAACCGTTTGGATTACCTCATTCAGTGGGATGACCGCATCAAATCCTGAGACGGCCATGATAGCAGATGCATATCCATTAACCGCAGCATTTATATTTTTCCCAAGGCATGGTACTTCAACACGGTCGGCAACGGGGTCGCAGACCATACCAATCATATTTTGAAGAGCCATCGATGCAGCATCCAAAGCCTGTTTTGCTGTACCGCCCATTAATTGAGCTATTCCTGCGGCTGCCATGCTTGAAGCAGCACCACATTCCACCTGACATCCATGTTCTTCGGCCGAGAAACCAGGCCCCCGGGCAAAGTAAGTGCCAATAATTCCGGCTGCAAAATATGCTTTTGTTAATTTATCCATGGAGTAACCATTATTCCCGGAAATGGCCCGCAATGATCCTCCTACTGTTCCACAGGAGCCTGCGGTTGGCACGGCAACAATCACCTCCATGGCACTTTTTGATTCCATGAGGGCCGAAACATTCTCAATAATCCGGTTAACAACAGAATCCCTTATTTTGCCTTCCTTTTCTGCTTTTTCAATCAGGTGTGACTGCTGTTGTAATATCCGGTCGGCATATTGGGTTCCTTTTAATCCGGCCTCAATGCTTTTATGAATGATTTGGATAATTTCATTCATTTTGACAGTTAATTCCTCTTCTGAAATTCCACTTATACATTTTTCGTAAATCAGACCCAAATCGCCTAAATCCAATCCATTTTCTTCGGCATAACCGATCATCGACTGAATTGTGGTAAAAGGTATTTCAGTCTGCCTGCCCGAAATTACGGGCATTATCGGGTTAATGACCGCTACTTTATCAATTACCGGAAGGTTTTGTAATTGATTTATCAATTCAGATGAAAATGGAAATGACGATTTAAACTCGTACTTGAATACATCTCCCTTTTGTTCCGATAAAAATTCCTCTCCTGAAGGAATTATTGCCTTAATCTCCTCACTGATGTCCGGCTTATTGTTGGTGAATATCATTATTCCAAACAAGTCGCCACACAACTGTACCGGAAACCCGTCAACAGATCTAATCTCAAAAGATCCTCCTCCCAGAGAAACAGCAGTTATCTGAATCTTTTTTTGCGAAATCCCTGTCAGGGAAAGTCGCACGGTATTGGCATGGTTTGTTGGGAATGAACTAATCTGATATTGAATAGTAATTCCCTTTTCGCGGGCGTAACTTTCCGTATCTTTCATTCTTTCATCGGTAATGTCCAACCCTAAAAGCCCGCCATCAATTCCCATTGTGGTTCCCTGTTCACGGTAATTCGGGGCCCATGCTCCTTTGCTGTCAAACTCTATAAGCGCTTTTTCCAGCGGTTCATTTAAAATATCCAGTCCGATTCTGGCTATTCGCCAGGAAGCTGCGGTATGCGAACTGGATGGCCCCCGCATCACAGGTCCAATAACATCATTAAAAATGCCAGGTAATTTCATAATATCTACTTATTCAAAAAGATCAATTTCCTGCCGAAATCCATTGTTGTAAATCGTCAGCATAAAGCAGCGGATTCCCCAGCAACAATATTTCCCTGATGGCCAGGATCTTATATTTAAAATAATCTCACCACCATCACTTTACCGCCTGTACCCGCGAAAGTGGGGATCACCGTCAGCCGGTAATAATACATCCCTGCGGGCACCCCCTCCGCATCCCATTGCACCTGATGTTTGCCACAAGCTTGTTCCTCCTTTACCAGCACTGCAACTTGTTGCCCCAGATGGTTGAAGATCGTTAAACTGACCTCACCAGGCTCCGGCAACTTGTATTCAAATAGTGTGTAATCACTGCACGGATTCGGGAAACTGCTGACTGCTGATCCTTCGGGCTTCGCCCTCAGGACATGCTGCCGACTGCCAACTTCAGGAATGCCTACCCCGGCACACGCATCCTCCACCTCCTGCTGACTGTTGCAACCGGGGGCATTGTCATGAATATTTGAACTAGCATATGAGCTTGTTAAATAATCGCAGATGCTCTGCATCTCATAATCTGATAAGTAAGTATTATACGCTATTTGCAGGTTCACGATGGATCCAGCCTTAATATTTTCAATTCCCATCAGGCTGATCAGGTTATGATTGCCATCGTCTCCGCCCCAAAACTTAGGCCACCCGATCCTAAGACTACCCCCTATGGAAGTTAAATTATCCAGTCCCGTCAGGCAGTTCAGAAGGAATTGATAGATATCTCAAGAGATCCTTGGATGGAATTTAAATTTACTAATTTTTGAGGAATAATATTTAACCCACTAAGATACGAAATCATAAAGCGAAAAGCAGGTTTTTTAAAACGGGACATTTGCATTCAATTGCAAAGATTCTCAGGATTAATACCCCCAAAGGTTACAAACAAAATTATACTAAAAAAATGAATTTAAATTTCATTATTTTAGTTTTATTTATATCTTTGTCGTTATGATTCCAAGAATAGCCGAAGAAAAAGCAAGACATCTGCTTGGAGGATTTCCATGTGTTGCGATTATCGGGCCCCGGCAGGTCGGTAAAACAACCCTTGCAAAAAGCATTCTTCATCTTTATGATGATCCGGTGTACCTGGACCTGGAGCTGAAGAAAGACTTCATAAAACTTGAAGATCCCGAGACGTTTCTGGGACAGTATGGTGAAAAGCTGGTTGTCATTGACGAAGTACAACGCAAAAAGGATCTTTTTCCGGTATTTCGGGCATTGATCGATCAAAACAGGATCCCTGCCCGTTTCCTATTGCTGGGTTCAGCCTCACCGGAACTGCTCAGGAACTCATCGGAAACCCTGGCCGGAAGAATTGCATACCTGGAATTAACTCCTTTTCTTGTACCGGAAGTGATACCGGCGTATGAGATGAACTTGTTGTGGCTAAGAGGTGGATACCCATTTCCTTTCCTTAATGAAAGTTATTGGCTTGACTGGATGAACAGCTTTGTTAAAACCTATGTTGAGCGAGATCTTCCCAACCTTGGCTTCACTGCGGACAGCATTATGGGTGAACGACTCTGGACTATGCTTGCCCATTTGCACGGCAACCTGGTAAATTATGCTGAGCTGGGTAAAAGTCTGGATATCAGCATTCATACAGTGAAAAAATACATGAGCTTCCTGGAAAGTGCATTCCTGATACGAACCATTCTTCCGTATCATTCGAATATCCGTAAGCGCCTTGTCAAGTCCTCCAAAGTTTATATCCGGGACTCAGGGCTGATGCATTTTTTACTGGGAATTGAAAGCATGGATCAGCTGTTGGGAAATCCCAAACTGGGTTCATCATGGGAGGGATTTGTCATAGAGCAGATCATCCCCATGCTGCCGTCAAATTGCCATCATTATTTCTATCGCACCCATGATGGTGCAGAACTTGATCTGGTGCTTGTCAAAAGCAATCAACCTGTGGCCGGCATTGAGATAAAATTTGGATCCGATCCTCGTCCATCAAGGGGAAATACAGAAGCGGTCCTAACGCTGAAAACAAAGAACAACTTCATTCTTATTAACAGAGAGGATGATTACACGCTGTCTTCCGGTTTCACAGTCTGTGGCCTGATCACTTTTCTGAATAAATATCTGCCGTTGATTTTTTCATCACACGAATAACGTTCAAAAATTAATCTGTATCTAAATGTTAATTAATTATATAAAGCTTTTTATCCTTTTCCTGAATATCATTCTTTTTCATTTCCCACTGTCCTCCCAGATCTATCTTGACAGCACCGCCTCGGTGGAGGCCCGCACGGAGGATCTGCTGGGCCGGATGAGCAACAGCCAGAAAATGCAGTATGTTGGCGGGTATAACTCCATGTATATACGGCAGTTTACCAGTCCGGCCAGTCCGCTGATCAAGATGTCGGACGGGCCGGTGGGCGCTCGCCCTGGATGTCGCCCGCGCCGGCATCGTCCTGCTGAAAAATACTGACAACACTCTTCCGCTCCATAAAGAAGAGATTGACCGGATCGCTGTCATCGGACCTAACGGGAACAGGTACCTGGCCGGTGGCGGTAGCTCCTGGACCGAACCGTTTCATTATGTGAGTGTCCTCAATGCCATTCAGTCAATGGCCGGAACCGGTATCACCGTAACTTATGATCCCGGATTTACGGATGACGTACACATTTTTCAGACTTCCCAGTTTTACACTGCCAGCGGATCATCCCAGTCGGGCCTTCATTGCGAGTATTTTAACAATCAGACCCTGTACGGCACACCCGTATATACAGGTATAGACACACGGATCAATTTTAGCTGGGGTTCCGGCGGCCCAGCCATTTCCGGATTTCCGGCGGATCACTTCTCCGTGCGATGGACCGGGGTGATCCGTCCACAGGAAACAGGAAGTCATGAATTCATCATCCGCTCGGATGATGGTTGCCGGTTGTACCTCGACAACCAGCTGATCATTGATGGGTGGAAGGACCAGGGGGCCACCACCTACCGAAAGACGCGGACCCTCGAGAGCGGGACTGAGCACACCATCAAAGTTGAATTCTATGAGAACGAAGGAGAGGCCGTGATCCAGATGGGGTGGCACCTGCCCGATCCGACGAATTCTCTTGCCATACAGCATGCGTCAGAAGCCGATGCTGCCATTCTGTGCGTGGGATTTGACAGTCCACTGGAAGGTGAGGGGTTCGACCGGACCTTCGCACTCCCGGACGATCAGGACAGCCTGATCAACGCGGTTGCATAGGTGAATCCGAAGACCATCGTTGTTCTTAATTCCGGGGGGAATGTGGCTACCTCCCACTGGATATCCGGCGTGGAAGGATTGATCCAGGCTTGGTATCCCGGCCAGGAAGGCGGAACCGCCATTGCGGAGATCATCTTTGGATTGATCAATCCCTCGGGCAAGCTTCCGGTATCGTTCGAGAAGCACTGGGAGGACAATCCGGCGTACAACAATTATTACGATCCTAACCTGGATAAGCATGTTTTTTATACCGAAGGCCTGCTGCTGGGATACCGGTATTATGACACACAGAATGCCGAGCCCCTGTTCCCTTTTGGTTTTGGTCTTTCCTATACTACTTTCGAATACAGCAACCTTTCCATTACTCCTTTCATCACCAGTGATCCTAATGAGGTCATGGTCAGTTTCGATATCACCAATAAAGGGACGATGGGTGGAGCCGAGGTCGCCCAGCTTTACATCCGCCAGCCGGAATCCAGGCTGATGCGTCCCTACAAAGAATTGAAGGGATTTGCGAAAGTATTTTTATCGCCGGGAGAGACCCGACAGGTGGCAATTTCCCTGGGCAGCAGTTCATTTTGTAATCGGTAAATAACAATGGACAATTTTCGGTAAATAAGAATGGTCAACTTTC